>DATDDC010000731.1:0-3532 GCA_036523995.1 Anaeromyxobacter sp. | reverse complement strand
CCGGCACGGCTCGGGTCCCGCTCCCCGGCGGCGCCCACCTCGAGGCGGTCCTCGTGACGAAGCGCGCGACGGGGGAGGGCCCCTCCCTCAATGCAGGAGCGCCGATCCGACGCTCACGATCCCTGCGGCGCCGACGAGGAGGGACCCGAGCCAGACGAGCCGGAGCTTCGTGAGGGCGGCGACCGCGCCGAGCGCGATGGCCACCTGGAAGAACGCCACCGCCGCGGCGTGGCGGTGGTGATGGTGCATGAGCCGCTCCGCCTCGCGCTCCCTGGCGTCGCGCTCCTTCTCCTTCTCCTTCGCCTTCTCGGCGATCTCCTTCTGCTCCTCGGCGTAGCGGCGGACCTTCTCCTCGGTGTCGGCCGGCGCCGGCTTCCCCGCGGCGGAGAACGAGGCGCGGATGGCGTCCTGGACGGCGGCCTTGACGCCCTTCGCCTGGTAGTACGCCCACTGGTCGGAGGCCTCGGCCTGGAGCCGCGTCGCCTCCGTCTTCAGGGCGAGCGCCTCGTTCACGGTCGCACCCGCCCGCAGCGCGGCGATGGCGGCGAGCGCCGCGAGCAGCGCCGTGGTGAGCGCGATGCGGCGCAGGAGCGTCCCGCCCTCCTTCTCCAGCTCCTCGTGGATGGCCTCGTGCAGCTTCTCGGTCTCGACCTCGGGGCTCTCGGGCATGGGGGCTCCTCTGGCGCGGCCGACGGCGGCGCCACGCAAGCACGGGCGCGCTAGAGGCGACCGCAGGGACGCCGGAACGGGCAGCGCCGGCACGAGTCGCGGTCTTCCTGCCTGGGGAAGGCCTCCTCGCGGGCGAGGTTCCGCCCCGGGTCCTCGAGCGCGGCCTTCATCTCCGCGATGGACCTGCGCATCTCGGTGCGGCAGGCCTCGAGCGTGGCCGCGTCGGCCGCGACCGTGACGCGCTCGCCCGCCGGCGTGCCGTTCCCGACGAGGTACACGAGCCCGCCCGCCACGCCGTCCTCGGGCACGCTCCACTTCTGCCGCGCGTAGAGCGCGTAGGTCCCCACCTGCACGTGATCGACCCCGCGCTCCTTCCCCGTCTTCCAGTCGAGGAGGTGCACCCGGCCGTCCTTGCCGCGGTACGCGAAGTCCACCGCGAGCCAGATCTTCGTCCCCTCGAAGTCCCAGGCGTCGAGCTCGTCCACCACGAGCCAGTCCGTGCGCGGCGTCGCGAGGATCTCCTCCAGCACCGCGCTCCCGTAGAAGGCGCGCAGCGAGCCCTCCACCACCTGCTCGTAGAGCCTCTTCCAGTCGGCGTCCGCCACGGGCTCGCCGTACTCGTGCTCGAGGAGGCCGACGATGCGCGAGGCCTCGCGCCAGTAGCTCTTCTCGCGCGACCCCGCCCACTCGGACCGCGCCCGCGCCCGGGTCCGCTCGAGGACCCTCTCGAGCGGCACGAGATCGCCGGCCACGCGCGCGCGCGCCAGGACCCGCTTGAGAGCGCCGTGCACGATCGAGCCGGCCCACTGCCAGCGGGAGGAGAGCTTCTTCAGGACGTACAGCTCGCGGATGCCGGAGCCGGCCGGCGCCTCCCAGCCGCCCCAGCTCCCGTAGTAGGCGAAGAAGTACGCGCGCCGGCACTCGGCGAACTTGTCGTGCCGCGACTTCGACCAGGAGAACTCGTTCGCGAGATCGGCCATGCGCCGGGCGAGGCGCCCCACACGGGCGTTCGCCCCGCGCAGTGTAGCCCGGGCGTCCGACAGGGCTCTCCACCGCCCGGCTCCGGTCCCGCGTCGAGGGGACGGCGGCCCGGCGGTGCCGGCCCATCCCGCTTCCCACCCGTGGGGGCGCTCCGGCGCTTCCCCATCGACCGGCTCGAGATCGATCGGTCCTTCGTGCGCGAGATCTCGGTGGACGCGGACGACGCCGCCATCGTCCAGGCCATCATCTCGCTCGCGCGCAAACCTCCAGCTGAAGGTGGTCGCGGAAGGCGTGGAGGCCGGCGAGCAGGTCGAGCTCCTGCGCCGCCATCGCTGCGACGTGATGCAGGGCTTTCTGTTCTGCCCGCCGCTCCCGGAGGAGGACGTCACCCGGCTCCTGCTCGGCGGCGATCGCCCCTCCGAGCGGGCGATGCCGGGGCGCCACGGCTGACGCGGCTCCTCATCTCCTCGCTCCCCGGGGTGCCGGGGCGGCCGCCGCCGGCTTCGGCACGGGCGGCTTCCCGGCCGGCGGCTTCGCCACGGGGGGCGGCGGGACCTCGACCTCGAGGGGCCCGATGGGCAGGCCCGCGAGCTGCGGCTTCACCACCTCCGGGTTGGCCACCACCACGATGGTGAGCCGCGAGGGATCGAGGCCGCTCTGCGCGAAGCGGCGGACGTCCTCGGCCGTCACCTTCTCGACCTCGTCCGCGTATCGGTTCCAGTAGTCGTCGGGGAGGCCCTGGACCGAGAGGTCCGCGAGCCGCCCGGCGATGGCGCCCGCGGTGGCGAAGTCCGCGGGCAGGCCGAGGACGAGGGCGCTCTTCGCCTCGTTCAGCTCGTCCTCGGAGACCGGCTCCTCGCGCACGCGATCGATCTCCCTGAGGAGCTCCTTCAGGGCGGCCCCCGTCACGTCGGCCCGCACGCTCCCCACGATGAACGAGGCGCCCGCGAGCCTGCGCGCGTCGCCCCGGGCGTAGATGCCGTACGTGTAGCCCTTCTCCTCGCGGAGGTTCCGGAAGAGGCGCGAGGACATGCCTCCCCCGAGCACCTGGAAGGCGACCGTCGACGGGACGTACGCCTCGGACGAGCGCTTGAGGCCGGGCATGCCGAGGAGGAGGTATGCCTGCGGGGCGTCCGGCTTCTCGAGCAGGATGGTGCGCTTCGGCGCCGAGGGCCCCGCCGCCGCGAGCGGCGGCGCGCTCGTGCCCGCCTTCCACGAGCCGAGCGTCTTCTCGAGGAGCGGCCGGAGCTCCGCCTCCGAGACGTCGCCGACCACGACGAGCTCGGCGTTGGAGGGCCGCCAGTGGCGGTCGTGGAACGCGGCGAGGTCCTTCGGCCGCATCGTCCTCACGGCCTCCTCGGTGCCGAGGAGGTAGTGGCCGTAGGGATGCTTCCCCCAGAACACCGGCCCGAACCTCCGGGAGGCGAGCGCCTGGGGCTGATCCCGCTGCTGGAGGAGCGTCACGAGCCGCTCGTCCTGCACGCGCTCGAAGTCGGCCTTGCGGAAGGCGGGGCTCATGGCGACGTCGGCGAAGAGGGCGAGGAAGCGCGGCAGGTGCTTCGAGAGCGTCGAGCCGCCGAGCGAGGCCGCGTCGGTCCCGGCGGAGGCCGCGAGGTGCGCGCCGAGGAAGCCCGCCTCGTCCGAGATCTGCGTCGCGGTGCGCGTCTTCGTTCCCTCGGTGAGCATCCCGGCCGTGAAGCTCGCGAGCCCGGGGCGCGCCTCGGGGTCCCTCGAGCCGCCGGCGTCCGCGACGAGGTCCAGGGCGACGATGGGCAGGCGCCTGTACTCGACGAGCCGCACCTTGAGCCCGTTCGCGAGGGCGAAGTGCTTCTGCGCCGGGAGCCGCAGCTCCGGGGGGGCGCCCTTCTCGGGCGTCTTGAAG
>DATDDC010000730.1:0-14445 GCA_036523995.1 Anaeromyxobacter sp. | reverse complement strand
CCGCCGTCGCCGCCCGGCTCGAGCGCGAGGTCTCCGCCGAGCGCGCCCGCGATCGAGCGCGCGATGGACAGCCCGAGCCCGGTGCCCGTCCCCTTGGTGGTGAAGAAGGGATCGAAGATGCGGGCCCGGTGCTCCGGCTGGATGCCCGGGCCCGTGTCGCTCACCGACACGATGGCGCGGGTCTCGTCGGTGCTCACGTGGATCTCCACCGCGCCGGAGGGACCCGCGGCCTCCATCGCGTTCCTGGCGAGGTTCGCCAGGATCTGGCGGACGTTGAGCGGCGAGCCGAGGGCCGTGCCCTCGCCCAGCACGCGGATGGACGCGGCGTTCCCGTTCATGGCGACGCGGAGCGCCCCCGCCACCTCCATCGAGACCTCGCGCAGGTCCACGGGGACCGATGGGGGCGCCACGGGAGGCCTCGCGAGCCGCAGGAGGGATTCGACGATGGTCTTGCACCGGGTCGCCTCCTGCGCCATCCGCTCGAGGTCGCGCCCCAGGACGCCCCCGACGCGGTCCCGGTGGAGCGACAGGTATCCGAGCATCACCTGCAGCGGGTCGTTGATCTCGTGCGCGATGCCCGCCGCCATGCGGCCCAGCCCGGAGAGCGTCTCGGCGCGCACCAGCTCCTCCTGGTTGCGCTTCAGCCTGGCGGCCATCGCGTTCACCTGCGAGGCGAGGACATCGAACTCCTCCGGGCCCCCCGCGTCGATGCGGGTGCCGAGGTCGCCGGCCGCGATCCTCGCGGCGCCCTCGCCGATGACGCGGAGCGGCCGGGCGACGGATCGCGACAGCCGGAGGGCGAACGCGACGGCGAGCACGGGGAAGCCGAGGAGGAAGAGGATGGCGAGCCCGAGCGTCCAGCGACGCACCCGGTCCGCGACGGCGCACTGCTTCGCGTCCTCCTCCTGCAGGAGCGAGACCAGCGCGTCCGCGTTCTCCTCGACGTCGTATACGACGCGATAGCTCGCCTGCTGCGGTGGCTGGACGACTCGCTCGTTCGCGGTCGCGGCGGACGCGAAGGCCTCCTCCAGGATGCGATCGAGGTCCCGCACCGCGGCCTCGATCGCGGCGGCCCTGGCCTTCGGCTCGGCGCCCGTCACGCGCGCGCCGAGCTCGGCGGCGAGCCGCGCGAGGTGCACGTTCGCTTCGCGCGCGATCGCGAGCTCCGCCTCGTCGCCCGCGGCGATGCGCGCCTCGCGCACGTACTGGCTCCGCACCTCGTGCTCGATCTCGAGGGCGATGCGCTTGCCTTCGTCCAGCTCGTCCATGGTGGCGAGCGCGCGGCGCATCCCGTCGAGCGTGGCGATCTGCACCGCGAACGCGGCCGCGAAGGCCGCGGCGAGCAGCGTGAACGCGACGTAGAGCCGACCCCTCGTGCTGAAGCGGCGCGGGCCAGCTCCATCGGCGGCGCCGCCGTGCGAACGACCGGCCGGAGCAGCGCGGGAGGAGAGCCCTCCCGCGCGCTCCAGCCGAGGCGCCCATTTCATGGAGCGCCATCCCCTCGCCGTCGCTTGCTTCATCACTCAGCGGTGCCCCTGCCGCCGATCGCGTCCTGCCCTTGCCCCCGGGTCTGCCGGATCCGTTCCGTCTCCTATTTAGCGTCTCTTGACCTGGATCAAAAGTCGTTTGGTCTCGGTACGCGCGCGCGGGACGAGGCCCCGCGGCAGCCGGAAAGCCCGGCGGGGTGTTTCACTATTCGTCACCGGGGACAGATTGTCGCACCGCGAGCTCGGCGCTCCCCGGGACGACCTACCGAGATCGTGGCGGAGGTTCCCGCTGGCGAAGCGGCGGCTGCGCCTCGGAAGGGGTCGCGGCAGCGGGCTGGTCCGGGCGCGCCTCGACGCGCCAGGAGGGCGGGATCTCGCCGCGCGCGAGGGAGAACAGATCTCGGCTCGAGCGCGCCAGCACGATCTCGTCCCCGCGCACCTCGCGGACCTCGTCGTAGCGCGCCACGAAGTCCGAGCGGAACAGGAGCGGCAAGCCCTTCACCACGGAGAAGCCCGCGTCGTACAGCGCGTCCACCCGGCCGAGCGAGTTGCCGTCGACGTCGACGACGCGCTGGCGGACCCGCACGCCGTTCCGCTCCTGCACCCCGTTCCGCGCCTTCATGACCGAGCTCCTGTGGCCGGGCGAGCGCCGGCGCCGCGCGCGGGTGGGAAGGAATGCCGGGCGACGCGCTCACCCGGGGACGTCGCGCAGCCCCGGGTAGCGCTCGAAGACGCTCTTCGCGTAGGTGGGAGAGGAGCGGGCTGTTTCCATGACGAACCCCTCGCGTATCTCCTAGCGGCGGACGGGAGCGCACGCCTCACAAAGCGTCCCTCGCGGGCCCGGGTGATTCCCGCGGCCCCGCGGCCGCCTCCGCAGGACCAGGAGGGCGACTGCCAGGAGCAGCGCCGGCGCCGAGCTCTCCGCGCCGTGCGCCGCGCAGCCGCCCATCCGGCCTCCTCCCCGCGCGGGGCCGAACGACCGCGGCGGCGGGCCGCCCACGGGCAAGGTCCGGCTCAGCACGAGATCGGCGCACTGGAAGTAGAAGTCGTCGAGCCCGTCGTACGGGGGCTTGTCGGTCATCACCTCGATGAGCTGCAGCGTGCAGGCGTCGCACTCGACGTCCGGGAGCACGACGCTGACGTCGCCGTGCGTGAGCATCGAATCGGGCAGGTGGTCGGCCAGGACGGTGACGTTCGGCGGGTTCTCCCAGCTCGCGCCGTTCCACACCGGCGGCGCGAGGTCGTCGTCGCCGCTCGCATCGAAGGCGATCCGGTAGTAGCCGGGGTGATCGATGATCTCGTCGAAGACCACCTCGAGGCTCTGCCCGGGCCGGACCGTGGTGACGAGGTCCGTGCGCGCGCCGCCGAGCCGCCCGCAGGGCCCGAGCTTCATCTCGTCGCCGTAGCGCGAGACCGGAGAGACGAGCCGCACGTGGGCGCGCGCGGGGAGCGCGCCCAGCAGAAGGAAGGCGGCCAGGGCCGTCGAGAGCGCCCGCGACACGGGACCTGGCTAGCTCACCGGACGGGGACGCGCCCTGCCCGGACGGGGCGAAGGGGGGCGTCGCTGCACCATGCCGTCCCGACCGCAATACCGGAGGAGGCCATGGCAAGAACGACAAGGATGTGGATCCCCGCCGCGCACTCGCTCGCGACGGGGCGGCGTGGCGCTCACGAGCGCGGGCTCGGCCTGGTACCACCTCGATCCGAGGAACGCGACGCTCGCCTGGGACCGGCTCCCCATGACGCTCGGGTTCATGGGCCTCAGCGATCGGCCGGCGCCTTCACATAATGTTGCCATACATAGCCCCAGGGGATCACGATCGGCATCAGGATCACGCCGAATGCGATCGCCTGGAAGTCCTCGGTGAAGGTCGGCGGCATCTGCCCCGCGGACCATTGCGGGAGGCCGAAGGCGAGCAGCCAGATCGTCTTCCACGCAAACTCGAACATCAGCAGCGGAAGCATCTGCAGCGGGTGTCTGAGGCCGATGAAGGCCAACAGCCACACGCCGCCGAGCAGGCTCGGGATCACGCCGCGCGCCATCGGCTCATGATGGATGAGCGGAGGCACGATCATCGCTCCCACCCCGACGACGAGGAGAAGGTAGGAAGCGCGCAGCACGTAAAGCCGGGCGAGCGACACTTCGCGTTCAATGCTGTTCGTTGCGGGCCGTGAAGCGGAACCAGCAGTCGAAGCCACGACGATTCTCCAGTCTCAAGCGGCGGGCGAACGTTTGGTGGCGCGGGGATCAGGGCGAAATTCCAGCAGATCGCCGGGCTGACAGCCGAGCACCTGGCAAATTGCCTCGAGCGTCGAGAATCGGATTGCGCGCGCCTTCCCGGTCTTGAGGATCGACAGGTTGGCGAGCGTGATGTCGATCCGCTCGGCGAGCTCGGTGAGCGTCATCCGCCGATCGTGCAGAAGCTCGTCGAGCTTGATGACGATGGCCATCAGACTGTGCCTTCGAGGTCCTCGCGCATGCGTGCGCCTTCCAGAAAGACGCCGGCGAGCACGAACAGCAGGAGGATCGAGAGCCAGCCGGCCAGGTTGAAGTTGCCGCTGATGCGTAGCGGGACGTCCTTCGTCGACACGGCCGACGCGATCGCGACGACACAGACGTGCAGGAGCTGGAGCACCAGGAGCGACCAGGCGATCGTCCGCAGCCGCTCGGCGTTATCGACGCTGAAAGGCTCGCCGGCGCGAACGGACTCGACGATGTCGAGCAGCCGCCTGAACACGAGATAAGCGATCGGAGCGCTGACGATGCCGATCACCATGATCGCGCGCATTCCGGCGACAATGCCCTCGTGGCCTGCGACCGTTCGAACGCCGAGGGCGCGCCAGGTCCATTCTTCCGCCTGGAAGCTGATCGCCAGCAGCGCCAGGATCGAAGCTCCGAAGATCCAGTTCAGGACGATGAGAATGCGCAGCGTCGCCCAGGCGACAGGCAGCGCGGTCGAATGTTTCATCGAAGGTCCTCCGACGTGATTTATCGATAAACGATATATCCCTTATCGTTTGTCGGGAAGGCCTCGAGCGGGGGGTCCCTGCACCGGATCCTGCAGCGCGCGTTTGGCTGGTTACTGTTAGTGAAAGCGACCGCAGTCGCCGAGCCTCGTCATCGGTTCTGGAGCTCGACGCGTCTCCCGGCGAGGTGAAAGGGCCGGCCCCCCGCGCTGGAGCCTTTTCACAGCCGGTCCAGGCTCTCGACGCCGATGTTCGGCAGCCAGGGCAGGAGCTCGTACTGCGCCACCTGCGCCTTCACGAACGGATCGCCGTCGCGCACGGCCGCGAGGGCGGCGTAGGCCGAGGCCGCCGCGTCGGGGATGCGCAGGAGGAGCGCGCCGCCGTAGCGAGGCTCGAGGGGCCCCGAGGCGAGGAGCGTCCCCTTCGCCTTCAGGTCCTTGAGGTAGGCGCGGTGCGGGTCCTGGTGCTTCAGCACCTCCTCGAGCGGCTTCACGTAGCGGACGATGGCGATGGCGTACATGGCGTCTCCTCACCCGCGCTTCACGCGCGCGGCACGGACCCTCGTCACGCGGCGCGGATCTGCGTCCGCGATGGTGAAGGCCCAGCTCTTCCAGAAGAAGCGATCGCCCTTCGACGGGATGGCGCCGGCGAGGGCGTTGAGGAACCCGGCCACCGTCTCGAAGCCCTGGTCCTCGGGCAGATCGGCCGCGGCGGCGGCGTTGAACTGGGAGATGGGCGTCTGGCCATGGACCGTGAACGTGCCGTCGGCGTGCGCCTCCACGGCCTTGGCGTCCTCGTCGAACTCGTCCCGGATGTCGCCGACGATCTGCTCGAGCACGTCCTCGATGGTGCAGAGCCCCATGATGCCGCCGTGCTCGTCCACCACGAAGGCCATGTGCAGGCGCTTGCGCTGCATCTCGCGCAGGAGCTGGTCGATGGGCTTCGACCACGGCACGAAGTGCGCGGGCCGCAGGATGTCGCGCAGCACGATGAGCTCCGGGTGCGCGAGGAGCGGCACGAGGTCGCGCGCGTGCAGGACGCCCTCGATCTGATCGAGGCTCTCGCGGTACACCGGCATGCGCGAGTGCCCCTCCTCCGCCAGCACGCGGATGATCTCGGGCACCGGCGTGTCCACCTCGACGGCGACGACCTCGGTGCGCGGGACCATGACGTCGCGCGCCACCTTCTCGCGGAACTCGAACACCCGGCGAATGAGCTCGCTCGTGTCCTCCGCGCCGGGACCCTGCGTCGCCCGCGCGTACTCCGCGAGCGCCCGCTCCATCTCCTCGAGCGGCGGCCGCGGCAGCGAGAAGCGGGACCGGCGTCCCGAGAGGGTCTTCACGACGACGTGCAGCGGCGCGAGCACCGTCCGGAGGGCCCTGAACGGGACGGCGAGGGCCAGGGCCACGCCCTCGCCGTGGCGCGCCCCGAGGCCGCGCCCCGCGCCGGCGAAGACGAGCGAGACGACGCATGCCACGAGCGCGCCCGCCGATCCCCCGAGCCACCCCGCCCCCGGGGCGAGCTCTGCGCCCGCGCCCACCGCGAGGAGCGCGGCGAACACGGTGGAGAGCGTCGTGGCCGCACGACCGGTGAATGCCGCCGCCTCGGGGTCCTCGAACAGGGCGGCGAGCGCCCGGGCGCGGACACCCGCCCCGGGGGCCGAGGCGAGCTCCTGTGCGCGCGGCAGGCCCACGGCCACCACCGCCGCCTCGAAGGCGGCGGCGATCGCCCGCACCGCGAGGAGGGCGAGCGCGGCGGCGGCGAGCGCGAGGATCTCGCGGGAATCGGCCCGCATGCGAGGCCCTCACCCTAGCAAAACCCCGGGGAAACGCCGGGAAACCTGGCCGGGGCGGATCTGTTATAAGACCGCGCATGGCGAAGAAGGCCCGGGTGTTCGTGACGCTGAAGCGCGGGGTCCTCGACCCGCAGGGCTCCGCGGTGAGCCGGGCGCTGCACGCGCTCGGCTACGCGGAGGGGAGCGACGTGCGCCTCGGCAAGCTCATCGAGGTCACCATCGACTCGAGCGTCCCCGAGGCCCAGGAGCGCGCGCGCCTCGACGAGATGTGCAAGAAGCTCCTCGCCAACACGGTGATCGAGGACTACAGGATCGAGCTGTGAAGATCGGCGTCGTCACCTTCCCCGGCTCGAACTGCGACCACGACGTCTACCACGTCCTGAAGCACGCCCTCGGCGCCGAGGTCGAGTACGTGTGGCACAAGGATCGCGCCCCCGGCGGCCTCGACGCCCTGGTGCTCCCCGGCGGCTTCAGCTACGGCGACTACCTGCGCTGCGGCGCGCTTGCCCGCTTCTCGCCGGTGATGGAGGACGTCGCCGCGTTCGCGAGGAAGGGCGGCCCGGTCCTCGGCATCTGCAACGGCTTCCAGATCCTGTGCGAGTCGGGGCTCCTCCCCGGCGTCCTCATGCGGAACGCGTCGCTCAAGTTCATCTGCAAGGACGTGACGCTCCGGGTGGAGGGCGGGGAGACGCCCGTGACGCGCGGGCTCGCCGGGCGGACGCTCACCATGCCCATCGCCCACGCGGAGGGGAACTACTTCGCGGACGCGGACACGCTCGACCGCCTCGAGGGCGAGGGCCGCGTCGCCTTCCGCTACGTGGGCGGGGCGCCGAACGGCGCGGCGCGCGACATCGCGGGCGTGTCCGGCGGGCCGGGGCGGAACGTGGTCGGGCTCATGCCGCACCCGGAGCGCGCCAGCGAGCCGATCCTCGGGGGCGAGGACGGCAAGAGGCTGTTCGAGGCGCTGCTGGGGTGAGGCTTGCAGGCGGACGTCGTCGGCCCCGCGGGAAGGCTCGAGGCGCTCCTCGAGGACGCGCCGGACGCGGCTTTCGCCGCCGTGGTGTGCCATCCCCACCCGCGCTTCGGCGGCACCATGAACACGCACGCGGTCCACCGGCTCGCGAAGGCGGTGCGCGCCCGCGGCGGCGCCTCGCTCCGCTTCAACTTCCGCGGCGTGGGCCGCTCCGCGGGGAGCTACGCCGCCGGCGACGGCGAGGCGGAGGACGCGCGCGCCGCGCTCGACTGGCTGGCGGCGGCCAAGCCCGGCCTCGAGCTCCTCGCCTGCGGCTTCTCCTTCGGCGCCTGGATGGCGGTCCTCGCGGGCGGAGGCGACGGGCGCGTGGCGGGGCTCCTCCTCGCCGGCCTCGCCCTCCGCGCCCCGGACCTTCAACGCTTCCGCGAGTCGTCCCTCGTGCGCGACGTGGCGAAGCCCGTCGCCATCGTGCAGGCCGAGGCCGACGAGTTCGCGTCGCCCGACGAGGTGCGGGCGGCCATCGAGGGATCGCGCGGGCCCAGGCGCCTCGCCACGGTGAAGGGGGCGAAGCACCTCTTCACCGAGGACCTCCCCGCCCTGCAGCGCGAGGCGGAGGCCGCCCTGGACTGGCTCCGGGGAGGCGCGCCATGAGCGTGGACGCCCGCCGCGCCGGGGAGGCCATCGCCTCGTCCGCGCCCGATCTGGCGCGGCTCTGGCGGAACACGCGCGCGCAGTCGAGCCCCGACGTGTGGCCGGGGCTCCTCGACGGGATCGCGGACGACTGGTTCCTCCGCGTGGGCGAGGCGCTGGAGCAGGGGCGCGACCCCGCGCTCGTGTGGCCGGGCCTCGCCGGGATCGTGCGCTTCGATCCGAGGGACCGGGATCGCTCGCTCGCCGAGATCGACGGCGAGTGGAATGCGTTCCAGGCCGTGCTCGGCGGCGCGTGCGACGCCCTGGGCTGCGGCGAGGACGTGCGGGAGTGGATGGCGCGGGCCCTCGTCATCGCCCGCTCCGGCTCCCGCACGCTCGACGAGGGCGGCGGGCCGCGGGGCATCGTGGTGGTCTGGTCGCTCTCGGGGCTCGCGTCCGCCAGGCGGCCTGGACACGACGCCGGACGGCCGTGAGGAGCTCGTCCAGGTCGAACGGCTACGTTCCTGCGAACTGCACGCCCTCGAAGACGAGCGTGGGCGTCCGCATGGCCGAGTAGGGATACGGATCGTTTCCCACGGCGGCGAGCCGGTGCCACAGCTCGAGCTGGCTCCCCGAGACGTTCATCTCGCCCACGGGCTCGGCGACCTGGCCGCCCCTCACGCGGAAGCCTCGTACACCGAGGGAGAAGTCACCCGTGGTGCCGTTCGAGTTTCCTCCCAGGAATCCCGTGACGAGGATCCCCTCGCCCATGTCCCGGAGGATCTCGGCCCGGCCCTTGCCGCCGGGCGCCCACGCCAGGTTGGACGGGCGCGCCGTGGTGGGAGCGATGCCGAGCTTCCGGCCGTAGTACGTGTCGACGAGGTAGCTCCGCAGGACGCCCTTCTCGAAGAGCGCGAACGGCCGGGCAGAGATGCCCTCGGCGTCGTACAGGCGCGAGCCGAGCCCGCGGACGACGAGCGGATCGTCCGCCAGGTCGAGGAGCTTGCTGCCGATCGGCTGGCCGAGCTTCCCCTCCAGGAACGAGCGCTTCTGCTGGAGGGCGGCGGCGGCGAGCGGGCCGAGGAGCATGCCGACGAGCCGCCCGGAGGCCCGGTTGTCGACGGCCATGGTGAGCACGGCCGACTCGCCCTTCACCGAGCCCACGCGCGAGAGCGCCCGCTCCGCCGCGCGGCGGCCCACCGCCTCGGGCGGCTCCAGGCCGGCCCGGAAGCGGCCGCCCGACGCGGCGTACTCCTCGGGCCGCCGGCCGTCCGGGTCCTTCACCGAGACCTCGCCGGAGATCCAGAAGTCCGTGCCCCGCCTCGCGCCCTCGAAGCCGTTCGTCTGCACGAGGGCGCTCTCGCCCAGGGTGTCGGAGACGCCCGTCGTGACCGACAGGATCTTCTCGGCCCCGGGCACCGCGCGGGCGGCGGCCTCCACCGCCTCGGCCGCGCGCCGGCGCTCCTCCGCCTCGAGGGCGCCGTGGCCCGGGTCCTCGAGCTCGAGGTCGACGTCCGGCCGGTTCCGGTACAGCTCGGGATCGGGCAGGCGCCGGTGGGGATCGGGGGCGAGCGTGCGCGCCAGCGCGACGGAGTCCTCGACGAAGCGCTCGAGCGCCTCGGGCCGGAGGTCGCTCGTCGAGACGGAGGCGTACCGGCCGTCCACGTAGAGGTCGAGGCCCAGGCCGCGGGTCGTCGCCTCGGTGACCTTCTCGACGCGGCCGTCGCGCCAGGACACCTCGACGTGGCGGGCGCGGTAGCTGCCGGCGGCGGCCTGGCTCGCGCCCTTGGCGAGGGCGAGGGCGGCGGCGGCGCGGGTGACGTCCAGGAGATCGCTCTTCGAGCTCACGAGCCGCGGCCTCCCACCGTCATCGAGGACACGCGCACCGTGGGGAGGCCCTGCGAGACGGGCACGCTCTGGCCGTCCTTGCCGCAGGTCCAGCCGCCCTCGTCGATCTGGAGGTCGTCCGACACCATGTCCACCTTGAGGAGCGCTTCCGGGCCGTTGCCGATGATGTTCACGTCCTTCACCGGGCGCGTGAGCTTGCCGTCCTCGATGAGGAAGCCGTTCTTCACGTAGAAGGTGAAGTCTCCGGCGCCGATGTTCACCTGGCCGTTCGAGAAGTTCTGGCAGTAGATGCCGCGCTTCACCGAGCGGATGATCTCCTCGGTCTTGTGCGGGCCGGGCAGCATGTAGGTCGAGCGCATGCGCGGGAGCGGCGGATGCCGGTAGCTCTCGCGCCGGCCGTTGCCGGTGGGGGCGACGCCGTAGTGGCGCGCCGAGATCTCGTCGTGGAGGTAGGTGGCGAGGACGCCGCCCTCCACGAGGCGGGTGGTCCCGGCGGCGTTCCCCTCGTCGTCCACGTTGATGGCGCCGCGCGCGCCGGCGTTGGCGGCGTCGTCCACGATGCTCACGAAGGGCTGGGCGATGCGCTTGCCTATCTTGTCCGCGTAGATGGAGACGCCCTTCCTGTTGAAGTCCGCCTCCATGCCGTGGCCGATGGCCTCGTGGAGGAGGATGCCCGAGGAGCCCGCGGCGAGCACGACCGGCATCTCGCCCGCCGGCGGCGGGCTCGCCTCGAAGAGCACCGCCGTGCGGCTCACCGCCTCCCGCACGACGCGGTCGAGCCGCTCGGGCGTGTAGAACTCGAAGCCGGCCCGGCCGGCCACGTTGTAGCCGTTCTGCTCGCGGCGCCCGCCGTCCTCGGCGAGGAGCGACAGGTAGAGGAGCGTCATGGGCTGGGCGTCCTCGACGATGCGGCCCGAGGAGTCCGCCACGAGGATGGCGCCCGACTCGTCGCGCAGGTAGACGTTCACCTTCCGTACACGGGGGTCCGCGGCGAAGGCGCGCTCGTTCAGCCTGGAGAGGAGGGGGAGCTTCTCCTCGGGCCGCACCTCGTCCCAGGGGCGGACGAGCGGGTAGCGGTCCGGCAGGCCGCCCGGCACGTGCAGCGACACCGGGCCCGGGCGCGAGGGGCCGTCGGCGATGGCCGCCGCGGTGCGGGCGCACTCGACGAGGGCGGGCAGGGAGAGGTCCTCCGTGAAGCCGTAGCCCGTCTGGTCGCCCTTCACCACGCGTACGCCCACCCCCAGCTCCACCGAGGCGTGGGCGCGGTTCACCTCGCCGTCCTCGAGCCCCACGTCGGAGGCGATGCGGTGCTGGAAATAGACGTCCGCGCGATCGCCGCCGCGGGAGAGCGCCGCCGAGAGCGCCTCCCGGATGAGCGCGGAGGTCACACCGAACCGCGCGAAGTAGCCGATCCCATCTCGTCCCGCCCGTTCCATGGCCCGGGGAACATAACCGCGATCCGGCCCCGATGCTTCACCGTCCGAAGCCGGCCCGGAGGCCCACGCCCGCCTCGGCGGACCTCCCGCGCCCTCCGCCGCCGCGCAGCGAGCCCTCGGCGTAGAGGGCGAACGGGCGGTCGTTCACCGCGAAGACGACGCGCTCCACGGCGAGCGTCGCCTCGGCGAAGCCCTCCGCGCCGCCCGGGACCGAGAGGGACGACCCGCCCCGGAAGGAAAAGGCCAGCGCCGCGAGCCCGTCCCTCGACTCGGCGCGCGCGTCCACGACGCCCGCCGTGAAGGGGACGATGCCGTGCACGGCCGGCGCCTCGTTCGAGACCCGCACCGTCCAGGCCACCTCCGGGCCGAAGGCGAGCCGGCGCAGGACGCCGTGCCCGCCCACGTCGAGGAGGAGGGCCGAGCGGACCGGCGAGAGGAGCGCCTCGCGCGGCCGGGCGCGATCCCAGGAGGCGCCGCCGGCCTCGACGAGGAGCCCCACGTCGAAGGGGAACGGGAGGCGGATGCGCGGCCCCGGGACGAGCAGGAAGGGGCTGGCGCGGTGGCGCACGAAGAGCCCGCGCCAGAGGAGCACCTGCGCGGCGCGGGGCTCGGCGTCACCGCTCGTGAAGAGGCCGCGCCCCTCGAGGAAGCTCATGTCGCGGAGCCACTCCAGCGAGCCCGAGGGCGAGAAGAGGTCCCTTCGCCAGCGCCAGGCGAGGCGGAGGTCGGAGGCGCCGCCGCCGACGGGGGTGTCGCCGCCGAAGGCGGCGCCGTACGAGAGCTCGAGGCCGCGGCCCGGGTCGAAGCAGGTGCGGAAGGCGCGGCCCAGGGCGTCCCGCCCGACGCAGGGGTCCGCGGCGCCGGCCGGCCCGCCTCCCGCCTCGCCCGGGGAGAGCGAAGGCGCCGCCCCCGCGAGCGCGGCCGCCAGCGCGATGGAGAGGCCTGCGGCCACCCCGCCCTCTCTAGAGCTTCTCCTGCGCCGGAGCGTCGCGCCGCGGCGGGGCCCAGAGATTGAAGCGCAGGGACGCCGTGCCCTGCACGTTCCAGCGGTCGGAGAGCCCCGGGACGTCGTTCCGCCGCTGGCCGCGCACGTCGAGCACCGCCGAGACCGGCTGGTCGTTCACGGCGAGGAGGATGATCTCGTACTCGGCCTTGGCGGTCTCGCGGAAGCGCCTCGCCGGGAGGCGAGGCGTGGCGGGGTCCCTGGGCTGATAGCGGTTCGTCCCCGTGGTGGAGAGCCACTCGGAGAGCGCGGTGAGGCGGAGGTGGTGGAAGCCGCCGCGGTCGAGCGTGAGATCGAGGTCGAGCGCCGCGTGGGGCACCCAGGCCGCGCCGTCGAGCTGGGTCGTCTTCTCGTAGCCCGCGCCGCCGCGCAGGCGCACGAACGAGGCGAGGTCGCGGGAGCGCCAGAGATCGAGGGTGAGCGCGGCCGCGCCGCCCTCCGTCCGGTCGAACCAGCCGGCGCTCGTGCGGAAGGTCTCGACCCGCAGCACCTCGAGCCAGCCGCCCACGAAGAGCGGCGGGTCGAAGCGCCGCGGCTTCCCGATGAACGTCGTGATGCGGAAGAGCGGCGACGGGTAGGCGCGCGAGGCGTCGATGCCGAAGGCGGTGAAGTCGGCCCACTTGCCGTCGAACGCCGCGTAGGTCTCGAGGGCGCGGATGCGCGCCAGCGCCGGCGCGTTGAGCAGGTGGAACGGCACGTCGAGGCGGACGCCGGCGGTGGCCTCTCCCTGGCCGGACCAGGGGAAGCCGCCCGCCCCCCATCCGGCGCCGAGCCAGATGCGCCGGTTGAGGTCGAAGCTCACCTGCATGATCCGCTGCCTCTCGTCGCGGTGCCATCCGGGCGGCGTCTCGGCGAGCGCGGGGATCATCTGGTAGCCCTGCGCGACGAGGTCGTCCTCGCGCCAGCCCGGGACGGTGCAGGCGGGCGCGCGGTCGAGGCCCGTCACGGCCAGCCCCTCCGCGTCGAGCTCGGCGTCCGGCGCGACGAGGCACCTCTTCGTCGTCGCGTCGCACTGCGCGCGCCACTTGCCGCCGCCGGCGCGCTCGAAGCAGCGCGTCGTCCGGTCGAGCTGGAGCGCTGGAGCGCCCTCCTTCACCCTCATCGGCTGCTTCGGCTGCGCGTCGGGCTTGTCGGCCTTCTCGGCCGGCACGAGGCGCGGGCTCGCGAGCGGGACGTCCTCCCCCGGGCCCGGTTGCGATCGCTCCGCCTGGCCGAGGGAGATCGCGAGGATCGAGAGCGCGTGCAGGATGGTCATGGTCCGTCCTCCCGGGGAACGGAGGCGCGGCGCGGCCTGGCCGTGACACCCCGTCCGGGCGGCCTCCTGTTGCACATTTGGTACCGGGCGGAAGTGTTAAACAACACGGCATGCCCAAGGCCAGCCTGAACGGCACAGAGTTGCACTACCGCGACACCGGCAACGGCAAGGACGTGGTGCTGCTCCTGCATGCGTTCCCGCTGCACTCGGGCATGTGGTCGCGGCAGATCGCCGCGCTCTCGAGGAAGCACCGCGTCGTCGCGCCCGATTACCGCGGCCTCGGCAAGAGCGCGGTCTCGACGGACGCCTCGACCATGGACCTCCTCGCCCAGGACGTGCGAGCGCTCCTCCAGCACGCCCGGGTGGAGCGCGCGGCCGTGGTCGGCATGTCCATGGGCGGCTATCTCGCGTTCGAGCTGTACCGCCAGGCGCCGGCGCTCTTCCGCGGCGTCGCGCTCTGCGACACGCGGGCCGGCGCCGACACGGACGAGGGGAAGGCGAACCGGGAGAAGTTCGCGAAGACCGCTCTGGAGCGCGGCCTCGGGTGGGTCGCCGACGAGATGGTGCCGAAGCTCCTCCGGCCGCAGCCCGATCCCGCGGTCGTGAAGGAGGTGCGGACGCTCGTGGCCGAGGGGACGCCGGCGGGCGTGGCCGCCGCGCAGCGCGGGATGGCGCGGCGCCCCGACTCTACCGCGACGCTCGCCGCCATCTCCTGTCCCGCCCTCGTCGTCGTCGGCGAGGAGGACTCGCTCACGCCGCCGGCCGAGGCCGAGGCCATGGCGCGCGCGCTTCGCGGAGCGAGGCTCGTCCGCATCCCGAGGGCGGGCCATCTCTCGAGCCTGGAGAACGCCGGGGCGTTCGACGCCGCGCTCGACGCGTTCCTCGCGACGCTGCCGGCCTGAGGGCGGGCGGCGGCCCGGCCTCGCGGCGGCTTGCTCGAACCCCCTTTCCGTCGGCCTCCGTCTCCGTGCGGGGCCGGGGCGGGCCCTCGCGGCGGCGTCGCTTCGCTCGAAGCCCCTACCGTGGGCCTCCGTCTCCGCGCGGGCCGGAG
>DATDDC010000729.1:0-1617 GCA_036523995.1 Anaeromyxobacter sp. | reverse complement strand
TGCGCGGGCATGGAGAGGTGCGGCGGCCGCTCCGCGAGGCGGCGCACCGCGGCGACGACACGGTCGGGATCGCCGCGCGCGAGCTCGAGCTGCGCCTCGCGCGAGGCCGCAGCGCGGCGATCCGTGAGGTTCACGATGGCGCCGCCGGGCCGGCCCTCGATGGCGGCATGCGGCGCGTCGACGAAGCTCTGGAGCCCCTCGGAGAGCCAGTGGTAGCGCCGCGCGGTGCGATTCGAGGCGTCCATGCCCTGCTGCACCACCGTCCAGCGGCCGTCGGCGGCCACGAAGAAGGCGTGGAGGTAGAGCGCGTAGCCGTCCTGCACGGCCGCTCCATCCACCTTGGCGACGAGCCGGCTCGTCCGCGCCAGCGCGGCGCCGTCCTGGCCCGTCCGCTCGCCGAAGGCGAGGAGCTCGTCCGGCGTCCGCCGCGAGTGGCGCCCGCGGCCGCCGCACACCTTGACGCCGAGCTCCCGCTCGAGCGGCGCGAGCCCGCGCTGGAGCGCGCCGACGACGCTCGTGGTGATCCCCGAGCTGTGCCAGTCCATCCCCATGAACGCGCCCAGGGACTGGAACCAGAACGGATGCGAGAGCCTGCGCAGGAGCTCGTCGCGGCCGTACTCGACCACGATGGCCTCCGCGAGCACGCGCCCGAGCCGCGCCATGCGCTCGAAGAGCCAGGGAGGCACCCGGCCGCCGTGCAGCGGCAGATCGGCGCTGCCCGTCGCGGCGCCGGGGATGCCGCCGGACCGGACGCGAGGCTTCGCGGGAGCGGTCACGGCCCCTCTCCGTAGCGGGTGGCCGCGCTCCTGGCACGGCCGCTGCGCAGGATGAGGCCATGGCCAGCCGGATCCGAAACGGCGACGGCGCAGGGACCGCCGCCCCGCTCGTCCCCGCTCACCCCACCCTTCCCGCGCTGCGCCAGGCGGCGGCGGCGTGCCGCGCCTGCCCGCTGTGGGAGCGCGGCACGCAGACCGTCTTCGGCGACGGGCCGCCCGGAGCGGAGGTCGTCCTGGTCGGCGAGCAGCCGGGCCACGAGGAGGACCTCGCCGGACACCCGTTCGTCGGGCCGGCCGGCCGGCTCCTCGACCGCGCCCTCGCCGAGGCCGGGATCGATCGCCGCCACGTCTACGTGACGAACGCGGTGAAGCACTTCAAGTGGGAGCCGCGCGGGAAGCGCCGCATCCACCAGAAGCCGAACGCCGGCGAGGTGCGGGCCTGCCACCCCTGGCTCGAGGCCGAGCTGCACGTGCTCCGGCCGCGCGCCGTCGTCTGCCTGGGCTCGACCGCCGCGCAGGCGCTCCTCGGTCGCGCCTTCCGCGTGACGCAGCGGCGCGGCGAGATCCTGCGGACCACGTTCGCGCCCGTCGTGATCGCGACGGTCCACCCCTCCTCGATACTGCGCGCCCCTGACGACGAGACCCGGCGCACCGAGCACGCGCGGCTCGTCGAGGACCTGGAGGCGCTCGCGGCGGCGCTGCGCGCGCCGACGCCCGGGCCGGAGGCTGCGGCGCCGCGGTAGGCTGGACGGCGTAGACGACCACGACCCCGACCCGACCACGACCCCGACCCGACCACGACCCCGACCCGACCACGACCCCGACCCGACCACGACCCCGA
>DATDDC010000728.1:0-6684 GCA_036523995.1 Anaeromyxobacter sp. | reverse complement strand
GAGCGCGATGGCCCTGCGCGAGAGCCACGCGAAGGCGCCCAGCGGCACGCGGGCGAAGATCGTCCACGACGTGGAGAGGGCCTTCCGTTCCCCGCCGGACACCACGTAGGCGCCGAGCGGGAAGACGGGGAAGACGAAGAGGGCGACCAGGCAGTGCGTGGCGATGCTCGTCCCGTCGGGCTCCTTCTCGGCGCCGCCGAGGAGCGTCGCGCCGAAGCCGTTGAACGTCCCGAGCATCGGCGTCTTGCCGCCGAGGGGCTTTGCGAAGGCGCGGCGGTGCGCGAGGAGGAGGTCGAGGGTTCGCCGGTGCGCGACGAGCTTCCCGGTGAGCCGCGCCCACCAGATGGCGCGGTAGACCTTGAAGGGATCGCCCTTCTCGACGGCGCGCCGGATGCGCGGGTCGGAGCAGAGCGGCTCCAGCTCCTGGATTCGGGTGAGCAGGCCGGCGGGATCGCGGGTCACGTGGGCTCCCGGGAAGGTCCGGGAACGAAGCTTACAGCGGCAGCGCGTGCGCCGGGATCCGGGGCGGCCGGCCGCGTGTGAGCGGGGCGACCACCTGCGCGCCGCGCGAGCCGGCGGGCCCGCGCGGCGCCGGCCTTCGCTACCAGAAGAAGAACGAGCCCACCGAGCCGATGTTCGTCGCCTGCTTCGCCCCGCCGAAGTACACGAGCTCCGCGTGCGTGAACTCGGCGCCCACCTTCAGCCATGGCGTCAGGTCGTGGTAGACGCCGCCCGTGATCGCCGAGCGGTTGTCGAGGTGCGCGAGCGGGGCCACGGGGTCGGTGCGCTCCAGCTTGTCCTGCTCGGTCTCCTTCACCATCGTCCGGCCGTAGCTCACGCCGAGCTTGGTCTTGCCGAGCGTGTAGGTGAGCTGGCCCAGGAAGCCCAGGGTGGAGCGCTCCTTGCCGGCGGCGTCGAGCGAGTCGCCGTCGAGCAGGGCGGCGCTGCCGATGCCCGAGCCGGCGAACCCCGAGGCGACGAGGTCGAGCCCCGCGAAGCCCACTCCGACGCCGGCGGACCCGCCGGAGGCGGTGACGTCCCTGGGGGTCGAGCCGTCGATGCTGGCCTGCTGGTAGAGGCCGCCCAGCCAGGCCTGGTACGAGACCGAGCCGGACTTCCCCGCGTAGCTCGCCTCGGCCTCGAGGGTCGGCATCTTCGTGATGGTGGCGCTCCCGATCGCGCTCGGGTCGGCGGC
This sequence comes from Anaeromyxobacter sp., assembly GCA_036523995.1. Classification (GTDB taxonomy): domain Bacteria; phylum Myxococcota; class Myxococcia; order Myxococcales; family Anaeromyxobacteraceae; genus Anaeromyxobacter. The sequence goes on along the minus strand of DATDDC010000728.1, from coordinate 5,489 downwards.
GGAGGCCATGATCTTGAGGCCGCCCAGGTCCGGCGTGGTGTAGCGGATCTGCGCGCCGAACGAGGTGTAGAGGTATCCGAACCCGATGTGACCGAGCGTCGGGAAGGTGCCCGTCGCCGGCGACGTGCCGGGCACGCCCACGCCGAAGAGGCTCATGTCGGTGAGGATGTTCTTCTGCTGGTAGACGTTGAGCGCGCGTCCGAGGAGGACCTGGCCGAAGCCGCCCTCGATCGTGAAGTTGAACTCGCGCGTGTCGATGTTCGGGTTGATCGAGGTGCGGGTGTTCCCGTTGTTGATCTGCGGGTAGAAGCCGACGCGGGCCTTCACCTTGAGGCCCTCCCACTGCGGCGCGGCCAGCGTGAAGCCGATGAGCGCCGGCAGGAACCCGGTGCGCATGCGGAAGAGGCTCTGGTCGGTGTTGCGCGTGAACAGGTCGGCGGCGACGCCGTCCGGCTTCTTGTCGCCAGACTCGCTCACCACGAACGCGTTCACCCAGCCGTCGGTGCCGATGGTCCAGCCGTCCTTCGTCTCGTACGCGATGGCGGCGCGAGCCGTGCTCGCGCCGAGCGCGAGCGCCAGCGTGAGCGCGAGCATCGTCGTGGCTGCGTGATTGCGACCCTTCGATTGGATCCCCATGATCGTCCCTCGGTGAAAGAAGTTCGGCGCACGCGACGGCCGGGAGGGCGGGACGGATCCGCCCGCCCTCCCGGCGTCGCTCGCGCCCCGCGCGCCCGGCAGCTCACGCCCGGTTGCGACGGCGATGGAAGCAGCGGTGACCCTGCAGGAAGCGAGTCGGCCCTCTCCAAGCGGCGGGCCAACGGGGCCGGCTCCCGGCGGACGTGGCTTTTCGCGGCCTTGCGCGGCGCCGGTGCCTGCGACCTCCCTGCGGGCTGTCACGGCCCCTGTGACATGAGACGAGCGGCTCGGTGGGCGTCAAACGAATAGGCTTCGAAATTGACACCATTTGCCCGGCGAGGCGCCTATCCTGGCGGCGGGAGCGCCCCCGGGAGCGCCTCGCGAGACGCGCCGTGCCAGGCGAGCGGGACCGGGTTCACGCACGGTTTTCGTGGCGTTTCTTGCGCGCCCCGCGCGGCGGCGCGCACCCGGCCGCGAGGCCGTCGCGGAGCGCACGTCGTGACATGTCACGAGGTTCCGGCCGGCCCCTCCCCGAGCAGGGGAGGGCGAGCTTGATCCCGATCAAGAAAAGGGTCCTTTCCGCCAGATTTGCGCGCGGGCGGAGGCGGAAGCCGAGCAATGGGGGGAGTGCACCTTGAACCGTGCGAGGCGGACGGGTTACCAAGGTGCCTTGCGCAATCTCGAGCACGGGTCGCCTCTCGCGGGCGATCGAGCCGGAGCGAATCATGGGTGAGACTCGCGACGAGGTGATGCGCCGCCAGTTCCTCGATCGAGCCTGGCACAGCTTCATCGGCGACGGCATCGAGGTGGACGGCCTCACCGACGAGATCGTCCGCTCCTGGCGCCGGGCGCGCGAGACCTTCGGCATCGATCCCGGCCAGCGGCGCTGCACGCGCCTGCTCTCGGGCGCGGAGATCGCCCACCGCCGCGAGGGCGACGACACCTATCGCCTCGCCCACCCCATCCTGGACGAGTTCGGGGCGCGGCTCGCGTCCTCGAAGCAGGTGCTCACCTACTTCGACGCCGCGGGCTGGATGCTCTCGGCGGGCGGGAACCCCGCCACGGCGGAGCGGGTGGCCGAGATCAACTTCTGCCCGGGCGCGAACTGGCGGGAGGAGTCGGTCGGGACGAACGGCCCGGGCACCGCGCTCGCCGAGAAGCGGCCGGTGGAGGTGTTCGCCTCCGAGCACTTCGTCGAGGCCTGGCAGTACTGGAGCTGCTCCGCCGCGCCCATCTTCGCCCCGGGATCGACCGAGGTCTTGGGCATCGTCGATCTGACCGGGCCGTGGGCCGCGCACGACGTGCAGGCGCTCGTCGCGGCGCGCGCCATCGCGCACGCCATCGAGGAGCGGCTCCGCTCGGCCCAGATGGTGCGGGACCAGGTCGTCGAGTACGCCTTCCGGGCGGCGGCCACGGCCGGGGACGGCGTGTTCGCGGTGGACCACCACGGCCGGGTCCTCGCCGTGAACGACGCCGCGCGGCGGCGGCTCGCGTTCCAGGGCCTCGACGTGCCCATGCCGATCCGGGAAGAGCTGGAGGCGCTCCTCCGGGAGAGGGCGCTCGCGGCCGAGAGCGAGCGCGTCCTCGAGAGCTCCGTCAGGCCCGGCGGGGTGAAGCTGCTCGCCTCGCCCGTCCGGTACGATCAGCGCGCGGTGGGAGCGCTGGTGCGGGTGATCGGCGCCACCCCGGCGAAGCCGCGTGCCTCCGCGCGCTCGGGCGCGTCGAACGCGGCGGATGCGCAGAGCCGGTACGAGTTCGACGACCTGTACGGCGAGTCCGAGCCCATGCGCCACGCGCTGGCCCTGGCCCGCATGGCGGCCCGCAACGAGCTGCCCGTGGTGCTGCTCGGGGAGTCGGGGACGGGGAAGGAGCTCTTCGCCCAGGCCATCCACTCCGCCAGCGCCCGGCGGGACCGGCCCTTCATCGCGGTGAACTGCGGCTGCATCCCCGCCGCGCTGCTCGAGGCCGAGCTCTTCGGGTACGAGGCGGGCACCTTCACGGGCGGGCGCAAGGAGGGGAACGCCGGCAAGTTCGAGGAGGCCTGCGGCGGGACGCTCTTCCTCGACGAGGTGAGCGAGCTTTCGCCGCAGGCGCAGACGGCGCTCCTCCGCGTCCTCCAGGAACGCGAGGTGGTGAGGCTGGGCGGCAGCTCGCCGCGCCGCGTGGACATCCGCGTGGTGGCCGCCTCGAACAAGAGCCTGACGGACGAGATCCGCGCCGGCCGCTTCCGCTCGGACCTGTACTTCCGCCTGAACGTGCTCGCCATCTCCGTGCCCGCGCTCCGGGAGCGCGGCTCCGACGTGGCGCTGCTCGCCCGCGAGTTCCTCGGCGAGGCCGAGGCGGCGGTGCTGCGCTCCGGCCTCTCCTTCTCGGACGAGGCGCTCCGGGCGCTCGCCGACTACGGCTGGCCGGGCAACGTGCGCGAGCTGCGCAACGTGGTCCTGCGCTGCGCCGCCACCGCGCCGTCGGCCGTCATCGGCGCGGCGGACCTTCCCGAGGAGGTGAAGGCGGCGGCCGGGGCCGGGCGCGCCGCGCCCGCAGCGGCCGCTCCCTCCTCGCCGGCTCCCGGTTCGGACGCGGCGACGGGCTCGAGTCGCGACGCCCTCCTGCGCGCGCTCGAGGCCTGCTCCTGGAACGTGGCCCGGGCCGCCCAGGCCCTCCAGATCTCGCGGATGACGCTCTACCGGCGGCTGCACAAGTACGGCATCGAGCGCTAGTCGAGGCACCGGAAGATGCCCGTGCACCACAGGCACGCGGCGCACGGGACGGCGTTGAGGTGGCAGTCCTGCGCGAACTCCTCGTCCTGCACGTAGTCGCAGAGCGCGTGGTTGCAGTCGTAGCAGAACGGGAAGTCGTACCGGAGGACGCCCTGCCGGAAGGAGCGCGCCGCGGCGGCGTTCCAGAGCTCCACGACGTCGGCATCCCCGAGGGTCCCGAAGGACCACGGCTTCACGTTCTTCACGACGCCCGCGACGTGGCAGCTGTACCGGTGCCAGAGGAAGTAGCAGGGGTGCACCCCGCCGTCCCAGGACACGAAGGAGCCGCCGCTCTCCACGAACTCGCAGCGGCGCTGCCGCGTGGGCGTCGAGGCGGGGAGCCGCAGGTCGATCCCCTCGCGCTGCGCGATCTCGGAGGCCTCCGCGAACGCCGCCTCGACCCGCCGGACCATCGACCCGTCGGAGCCGAGCAGCTTCCCGAGGTGGAGCGAGACGCCCTCGGCGGCGGCCTGGGCCACCATCCGCCGGACGTACTCGACCGTGCGCCGCTCCTCGGGGGACGGCCAGATCTTGAGGAACACCTTGAAGTAGCCGCGCAGGTCCACGCCGTCCGCGGCGGCGCGCGCCTCCCACGCGCCGAGGATGTGCCTGGCGCGGTCGGTGCTCGCCTCGAACGCGACGGCGCTCGCCGCCTCCTTCCCGTAGGGGAGCATGTGCGTGACGATGACGAAGCGGACGTGGTGCCCGGCCGCCCAGCGGACGAGCCGAGGCAGCTCCTCGAGGTTGTCTCGCCTCGCCACGAACTCGACGCCGAGGTCGATGGGACGGCCGCGGTCGCGGCCCGCCGCGTGGAGCGCGGCCGCCGCGCCCTCGACGGCCTCCTGCCGCCCGCCCCCGCGGAGCGCGCGGAAGGCGTCGGGCGAGACGGCGTCGGCCGACATGCAGATGCGGTCGACGCCCGCCGCGGCGAGGGAGCGCGCGCGGCCCGGGCCGAGGAGCTGCGCGTTCGTCTGGAACCCGATCCAGCCGCGCGAGGGCATGTCTCGCCTGGCGAGCTCGATGAAGCGCTCCAGGCCGCGGTGGAGGAGCGGCTCGCCGATGCCGTTCAGGACGAGGGCGTCGAGATGCGGGAAGGCGGGGGCGAGCCGCGCGAACGTCTCCCGCGTCATGTGGCCCTCGCTGATGCGCTGCCCCCTCGACTCCTTGACGCACATCGAGCAGTGCAGGTTGCAGCGCGTGGTCACCTCGACGAACAGCTTCGAGGGCCGTGCGCGGAGGGCGGGGTGGATGGGCGGCGCTTCTCGGGAGGCGGGCACGGTCGAGGTCTCGCGGCGCTCATCCCCCCGTCATGGCGAGGTTCGCGGTCGGTCCGCAGCGGCCGGCGCGGAGCTCGTGCCCGGCGGGCTTCCCCGCCACGGCCGCCTCGACGAGGTCCATGAGGGCCTCGCGGCAGCCCTCGCGGAGGAGCGGGCGGAGCGACACCTCGCCGCCGCCGAAGAGGCAGAGCTTCAGGTCGCCCACGCTCGACACGCGGAGGCGGTTGCACGAGTCGCAGAAGCCTTCGGCGTACGCGGAGATGAGCCCCACCCTTCCGGCGTGGCCGCCGTGGCCGTAGTTCGTGGCCGGCCCGTCTCCGGGGTCGCGGGGGAGCCTCCGCCAGCCGAGCCGCTCGAGCTTCTCCCGGACCTCCGAGGCGGGGAGGCGCGCGCGGTCGAACAGGGCGCCGTTGTCGCCCGTCTGCATGAGCTCGATGAAGCGGACGGTGAGCGGCGTCCGCTCCGTCCAGGAGAGGAAGCGGCCGAGCTCGGCGTCCTCCATCCCGCGGAGCAGCACGGCGTTCACCTTGACGGACGGGATGCCCGCCGCGAGCGCCTCCTCGACGCCGGCCATCACGCGGTGGAGCCGGTCCGCTCCGGTGATCTCGCGGAAGCGCTCGGGGTCGAGGCTGTCGACGCTCACGTTGAGCGAGGTGAGCCCGGCGTCCTCGAGCTCCCCGGCGATGGAGGCGAGGCGATGGCCGTTCGTGGCTTCACAGCAGCATGGTGAGTCATAGACATCATCCGATTTTCAAATAGAGAAACAGATTCAGAGAAGCAAAGTGATGTGCCCAAGATCACACAGCCGGGAAGTGGCGGA
>DATDDC010000727.1:0-4613 GCA_036523995.1 Anaeromyxobacter sp. | reverse complement strand
GCCGCGCCGAGCGTCGCCTCGGCGGCCTCGAACGAGCCCTCGCCGGCGGGCGCGATCAGGCGCGCGCCGCGGTGCCGATCGCGAGCGGCTTCACGATCGGCAGGGCCTTCGGCAGCTCGGCGCGACGCAGGTCCGTGACCGAGAGCCCGACGGAACGCATCGTGTCGACCGTCGTGCGGTTGCACTGGCACCCACAGCCGAGCCACGCCCAGGGTCCGCGCAGGCGATCCTGCCAGCTCGCGAGCCTCGGATCGTCCGAGCGGACGTGCTCGATGAAGAGCAGCCGCCCGGTCGGCTTGAGCACGCGCCGCACCTCGCCCAGGGCCCGCTCGGGATCCGCGACCGTGCAGAGCACCAGCGTCGAGACCACACAGTCGAAGGTCTCGCTCTCGAGCGGAAGCTGCTCCGCGGGCGCGCGGATCACGCGCGTGGGGATGGCGTACGCCCGAAGCTTGCGCTCCAGGCGGCGCGCCATCGGCTCCTCCGGCTCGGTGATGACCAGCTCGGCGACGCGTCGGTCGTAGAACCTCAGGTTTGCGCCTGTGCCGCCGCCGATCTCGAGCACGCGTCCCGCCACGTTCGCGAGCAGCTCCGCGCGATGCTGGGAGAGGCCCGCTCTCTCCGAGGACGCCATCATGCGGTCGTACCCCGCCGCGAAGATCCGGCCCCAGAGGCTCATGCGCTCCATTCTGCTCCCGGCGGTGAGCGGCATCCACCCCCGGCGCCGGCGGTCCGATGCCGAGGCGGGGGGAACCTCGGCACGGGCCACCGGCTCACCCACGGAGGGTCCGGAAGGCCACGGCGGGATCCCTTCTACGCCGAGCCGAGCGTCCTCGGCGGCCTCGCTCCACCGCCTCGCAAGGGCGCCAGGGTCACGAGCCCTTGGCCGGAGCGCCCGGCTCGTGGCCATGCGCCTTCGACGCGCAGCTCGCCACGCAGGGGCATTCGGCTTCCTTCGCCTTCGCCGCGGGCTCGATCGACCACGCGCGGGCAGAGGGATCGTCGGCGGACGGAGCGGAGCGCGCGAAGACGCGGGCCGGCCCGCGCTCGTTCACCCAAGTGGTATAGGACGGATCGTCCGGGGAAGGGCCGACCGGGTCGTCCGCGAGCGCGGGCGCGGCGGCCGCCAGCGAGGCGGCGAAGACTGCGCAGGACAGGATTCGACGGAACATGATGACCTCTCTGCCGGCGGTCGTTCGCGGGACGCCAGAGGCCGGCGTTGCGCGTCCGTGAAGGGAGACTGCACGCCGCGGACCAGCGAAACGCGTCGTTCTGTGCGTGAAATCCACGTCGACGCCGACGATCCGCGGCTCGAGTCGGTCACGGCGTGAGCTTCGCCGTCACGGGCGCGAGGCGGCCCGGACGCGCCGCATCGACGCCCCACCGGATCCGGCCTTTACTCGGAGCTCAAACCGGATCCATCCGCCCCCCGAGGACCCTCTCGAGCGGCCGAAGGCGGGTCCGTGGCAGGGCCGCGGTCTCGAGCAAGGTCGAGGCGCGGCCGGCGTTCGCGTCACGTCGTGATCGGTCGCGTCACGCGCCAGGAGGCACGCCGTCCGCCCCGGACGTGCGCCTTTTCCTTCGCCTTTTCGGAGGATGTCCCCGTCGCCGTGTGACGGCGGCGGATCCTTCATCGCCCCCGCCAGCCGAAGCCGGAGCGAAGGAGCGCTCGCGGGCGACGCCGGCTCCCGCTCGGGCGCGTCCGTTCGGCCAGCCCGCTTGTGGCCCGCGCGCACGCTCAGTTGGAGGGCCAGGAAGCGGTCTCGCCCAGATCGAGGCCGTCGTTCGGCGAGGCAGCGCTCCGATGCGGCGTCTGGGGCTCGCGCGCGCAGGCGCACGAGCACGGCTGGCTGGACGGCTCGGGCGCGTTCGCGGGCTGCGAGGAAGCGACGTCGCGGCCGCGGGCGCCGTCCGTGGTGCCCACGGGTCCGGCGGCGAGCAAGGTCATCGCGGCAAGCACGATCTCGATGGACATGTGCGTCCTCCCGCCTGGGAGAAGGTCCCCGTCGTTCCAGGCTCGTCCGACCTCAGTGCATTTGCCGGGCCGAGCCCGGAGCGGAGCGGGGGCGCCTCGGCGCCCGCGATGCGCTCGCCGACCCGAAACGAACGTGCAGCATTCTCCGCGGCTGCGGATGGTGGCACGCTCATGCTTGCGGCGGCGAATCCGCTGGTCGAGAGGAACCGCGGATCCGGGGCGCGCTCGTCGAGGCCTGGCACGCCAGGTGCTCGACGACATCGAGGACACCGCCGCGCCGCGAGATCCCGCCGCGGAGCGCAGGATCCGGCTCCGCCGGAGCGTCGGGAAGGGAGGTCCCGTGATGCCACACGCACGAGGAGCCACGATCCTGGCGCTGCTCGCCGTGGCGGGTCCCCAGGCCGGCTGCGCGGTCTCGCGTGGAACGGGGCCGCACGACATGAGCGCGACGGAGCACCGGAGCGCCGCCGAGGCCGCCCGCGACCGCGCCACCCGGGAGGCGATCGAGGCCGACCAGGGCGGTCGAAACGCGCTTCACCACCGGTCGATGGCCACCTACCACGAGGGCGTCGCGGCGGCGCACGCGGAGGCCGCAGATCGGCTCGCCGCGGCCGAGCGCTCCGCCTGCGAGGGGATCCCGCCGCGCGACATCGCGCCCGGGTTCTCCGGGCTCGAAGTGCTCCGCGTCGCGAGGCTCGATCGGCCGGTGAAGTTCAAGGAGGTGGCGGAGGGCGTCGGCTTCGTCGTCGGCACGGCGGGACGCTCCTTCGAGTCCCTGGCCCGGCTCGTGCGATGCCGCGTCGCTCACGCCGCGGCCGCCGGCGACCGGTCGGATCCGCTGTCCGTCGCCGGAGCGTACGTCCGCGTCTACCGCGACGACGGCGGGGGGGCGATCGTGCAGATCGTGTCGAGGGAGCCGGATCGCGCGGACGAGATCATCCGGCGCGTGAAGCGGTCCCCGCTCGGCGACGCCATGACGGCCTGGGACGCAGGATCGTCGGACCGCGAGGACTCCGGGGCCGGTCGAAGGCCGGAGCGCCCCGCGGACGATCCCCGGACGCACGGGGTCGACCCCGCTCGACCCGGCGCGCCGCCTGGCGTCGATCCGACGGGCGGGGGCCGGCCGGGGCCCATGGTGCCGTGAGCCGCGCGGCCGCGGCGGTCACCCGCGATGGCCCTGCGCTCCCCGCTCGCTCTGCGGCGCAACCGGGAAGAACGGGCCCTCCGGGCGCGCTCCGCGGACGCCGAGCGGCAGCGACGTCACACCCAGATCCTCGCCGTCGAGCCGCGCGGCGACGTCCAGCCAGTCGCTGCGCTCGCACTCCAGCAGCACCTCGCGGGCGCCGTAGTTCTTGAGGACGATGGCCTGCAGGAGCGCGTCTCTCCCGGGCGCATGGCGCAGCGCCACGCGCTGCGTGGCCAGGAGCGCGCCCGCCCCGCCGCGCTCCTCCGTCCCCTCGATGCAGCCGGCCCCGTCGGCGGCCGCGAGCCCGGCGATGCCGCTCCACCCCCGCCGTCGCGCCAGCGCGCGGACCTCCCGCGGCAGGGCCGCCCGCTCCTCGCCGTCGGGCGTGGGCAGGACCGTCACGGATCCGCCGACGACGCCCGGCGGGCGCGAGAGCAGGTAGCGGACGCCGGGATGCGCGGGGTCGTCGGTCCCGTACATCGCGCGGGCCTCCTCGCGCGCGCTCCGGACGAAGACGTCCTGGATGGCGAGGACCCCGCGGAGCCGTCCTCGGCCGTCCAGCAGCGCGGCCGCATCCGCGCGAAGCAGCGCGGCGATCCGATCGAGCGTCACGGCGAGGGTGACGGGCACCGGCCAGGGCGTTCCGTCGGCGAGCCGCAGCCGGCGAAGGACGCCCTGGTAGTCGCGAAGCCCCATGAAGCCGGTGAGCGGGCTCGCGGCGCCCGTCGCCACGAGATCGAGATCGGCGAGCTCCCGGCCGTCGAGGGCGATGCGCGGCAGCCGCGCCGCGCGCTCGCGCAGCTCGAGCGCCTCCTCCTCCGGGACGAAGCGGTCCACGAGATCGCCGCCATGCGGTTCGGGTGAGCGGAACATGGGCTTCTCCTCGATTTCCGTCGCGCGCCGCCGCGGCGGCGGCGACCGGGCGGCGTGGCCGCCCTCCGTGCGTGGATGGGATGGGGAGAAGGAGGCCGGGAGCGGCCTCGTACCGCCGGGCGCGATCAGCCGCGGACGGACGCGCCCGACGGCCCGCGACAGATGCAGGACGCGAGCTCCGCCGCGTCGAGAGGGCGCCAGTTCCGGGGGCGACGCATCATCGCCCCGGATCCTAGGCGTCCGGCGAGCGGTCCGTCAACGGAACCTCGAGGACCGCGAGGGGGCGAGGGGGCGGGGGTCGCTCCCTCGCCCGAGGCCTTCGAGCGGGCGCGCGACGGCGACGGCTACTTCGGCAGCCCGGTGACGTGCGGGATGCGGGCGGGGACCTTCACCACCGTGTAGCGCTTCACCTGGGCGCACCACTCGGAGTCGAGGGTGGTGAAGCCGAAGATCCGCGAATCGAGCGAGAGGTTCGTCACGAGCAGCGAGTTGCCGCTGAACCGCATGCTGGCGGGAAAGAGCATCCCGACGGGCGAGTCGTCCTTGATGCCGTCGAAGTCCCCCAGCTTCGCGAGCACG
>DATDDC010000726.1:0-3256 GCA_036523995.1 Anaeromyxobacter sp. | reverse complement strand
AGGAGGTGGCCGCCGCGATCAAGGACATGGCGATCCGCGGGGCGCCGGCGATCGGGGTGGCGGCGGCCATGGGGATCGCCCTCGGCGTCAACGTCTCGGCGGCGGAGGGCGCCGAGCTGAGGCGAGAGATGGACCGGGTCTCCGAAGAGCTGCGGGCCACCCGGCCGACCGCGGTGAACCTCTTCTGGGCCATTGAACGGATGCGGCGATGCTTCGAGCAGCGGGCCGGCGAGGGAGGCCAGCGCCTGAGGAAGGCGCTCGTCGAGGAGGCGCTCGCGATCCAGGCCGAAGACGAGGCCGCCTGCCGCCGCATGGGTGACCTGGGCGCGGCGCTCATCCCGCACGGTGCTCGCCTCCTGACCCATTGCAACGCCGGCGCCCTCGCCACCGCCGGCTACGGCACGGCGCTCGGCATCGTGCGCGCGGCGGTCGAGTCGGGGAACGCCGTCTCGGTGTACGCGGACGAGACGCGGCCCTTCCTGCAGGGCGCGCGGCTCACCGCCTGGGAGCTGCAGCGCGACGGCATCCCGGTCACCATCCTCACCGACGGCATGGCCGGCTGGCTCATGGCGCGCGGAGAGATCGCCTGCGTCGTGGTGGGGGCCGACCGGATCGCCGCGAACGGCGACGTCGCGAACAAGATCGGCACGTACGCGCTCGCGGTCCTGGCGGCGCACCACCGCCTGCCGTTCTACGTGGCGGCCCCCTGGAGCACGGTGGACCTCGCGACGCCCGGCGGCGGGAGCATCCCCATCGAGGAGCGCGGCGGGGACGAGGTGCTGGCGCTGGCGGGACAGAGGATCGCGCCGGTCGGGGTCCCGGCCCGGTATCCCGCCTTCGACGTGACCCCCGAGGCGCTCGTCACCGCGATCGTGACCGACCGCGGCGTGGTGCGCCGGCCGTACGCGGAAGGGCTCCTCGCCCTCGCCGATCGCCGCTAGCCTCCCCGCCCGCCTTCCCGCGGCGGCCGCCCCGCGTCTATCATCGCGCCGATGGGCCACCTCGGCTCGACCCGCGTCTTCGGACAGACCCGCACCGGCGGCGTAGTCACCATCGGCCTCAAGCGCCGGCCCGTGCGCGACCTCTACCACTGGCTCGTGACGGGCTCGTGGACGCGCCTCGTCCTCCTGTTCGCGGTCGTGCACTTCACGACGCAGGCGCTCTTCGGCCTCGGCCACGCCCTCATCGCCGTGCGCGGGCCGGCGGGGGGCGCGGTGCTCCCGGCGCTCCTGGGCTCGCTCCCGGCGGTGCTCCCGGAGCCGGCGTCCCCCTTCTCGGCGCGCGCCATCGCGGCCGCGGCGCTCGGCGCGGTGCAGGGATTCGTCACCTGGGCGGAGCTCGTCATCGGCGCGGGCGTCGTCCTCGCGAAGTTCTCGCTCGTGCGCGCGCGCGTGCTCTTCTCGAACGTGGCGGTGGTGGCGCCGCACGAGGGCGGCCAGGCCTTCATGTTCCGGATGGCCAACGAGCGGACGAGCCACATCGTGGACGCGAAGGTCTCCGTCATGCTCGTCCGGAACGAGGTGGTCGAGGGCGAGGTCGTCCGCAAGGCCCACGACCTCGATCTCGCCCGCCGCGGCTCCGCCCTGTTCGCCCACGCCTGGACCGCCATCCACCCCATCTCGCGGGCGAGCCCGCTCTTCGAGGAGAGCGCGGGCTCGCTCGAGGGCGCCGAGGCCGAGGTCATCGTGAACTTCCAGGGGGTCGACGAGGCCCTCGGCAAGACGGTCCACGCGCGCCACGTCTACCCGGCCTCGCGCATCCGCTGGAACTCGCGCTTCCGCGAGATCGTGAAGGTGCTCCCCGACGGGAGGCACGCGGTGGACTACCGAAAGTTCCACAAGACGAGGTCCGTGGACGAGCAGCCACAGACCCCTCCCGAGCGCACGCCCGCGCGGAAGGTCCGCTGAGGCCCCGCGGCGTCGCCGGCCGGAGGCGTTAGGATTCTCTCCATGGCCCCTCGAACGTGCGCCGCCTGCGGCCGGACCCTGGGGACGAACGCCGACTGCCTCTCTTGCCGCGACGCCGCCGCGACCGAGCTCGCGCGCGAGGCGGCCGACATCACGCCCGAGGGGATCGGCAGGCGGGCCGAGTCCGCCGGTCGCTTCCTCGAGAGGCCCCCCTGGTACGCGCGGCGGACGCCGGTGGGGCTGCGGGCGAAGCTCCGGCTCCTCTGGATGGTGCTCCGCGACTACGCGAACGGGACGTACCGGGCGGTGCCGTGGAAGGCGGTGGCGGCCCTCGGCGCGGCCGCGCTGTACGTCGTCTCCCCCTTCGACCTCGTCCCCGACTTCCTCTTCCCCATCGGCTTCACGGACGACCTCCTCGTCGTCGCGCTCACCTGGGGGCTCGTGAAGCGCGAGCTCCGCGCGTACTGCGAGTGGAAGGGGCTCTCGCCCGCGCACTTCGGGCTCTAGCGCCGCTCGCCGCGCATGGCGCGCGCCAGGGCGAGCACCTCGCGCCGCGCGACCTCGGCCGAGGGGGCGTGCCAGGGCCGGCCGTGGCCCGGGAAGACCCGCCGGAAGCGCAGCGCGCCGAGCTTCTCCATCGAGGCGGTCTGCTCGCCCCAGTCGTGCCAGCACACCGCGCGCGAGGCGCCGAGCCGGCCCTCCGCGTCGCCCCACAGGTGATCGCCCGTGAAGAGGAGCTCGTCGTCCACGTGCAGCGCCGTGGAGCCTGCGGTGTGGCCGGGCACGGGGATGGCCGTCACTCCGGGCGCGAGCGGGATGGGCGCGTCGCCCTCGAGCACCCGCTCGACGCCGCGGGTGCCGGCGGAGAGATCGCGCGCGTGGAGCGCGCGCTCGCAGCCCAGGACCTCCGCCCAGCGGGCGTGATCGGCGACGTCGTCCCGGTGCGTGAGGAACATGAGCCGCACGCCGCCGAGGGCGCGGATCCGGCCGGCGAGGGGCGCGGCGAAGCGCGGCGAGTCCACGAGGACGTTGCCCTCCGGGCGGAGCACGAGCCAGGAGGCCGCGCCGAAGGACGACTCCGCGGCGTACCCGCAGTCGAGGACGCCCGGAGTTACTTCGTACGGGAAGGCGTGCGCAGCCAACATTACTTCCGTGGGGACACTCGCCTTCGGCTCGCGCCCCCCCGGACCCCCCGCTCGCTCCGGGGCAGCCTCATCCGGCTGCCCCTTCGCTCGCCCGCTCCTCGAGGAGCCGATCGCCGCCACCGGGCAGGCGACGAGGGCCATCATGGCGCGCCGCCGCGCGGCGGGGGACGCCGGCTGGCGGGCGACGAAGGCGACGTCGTCCTC
>DATDDC010000725.1:0-12477 GCA_036523995.1 Anaeromyxobacter sp. | reverse complement strand
AAGCAGAGCTTCTCGCCGCGCGCCTGGAGGAGCTTGTCCCCGGAGGCGGCGTGGGGGTCGTGGCACGAGGTGCACGCCGCCGTGCGGACCGGCGCGTGCGCGGACGCGTCCTTCAGGAGCTTCTCCATCTCGGAGTGGCAGGTGAAGCAGAGCTTCTCCTTCTTCTCCGAGAGGACCACCTCCCCCGGCGCCTTCGCAGGCTCGTGGCAGGATTCGCAGGAGCGGTTCTTGAAGGGCTCGTGGGGCTTCGGCTTGATGAGCTTTCCCACCGGAGAGGCGTGCGGATCGTGGCAGGACGCGCAGTTCGTCCTCCGGTCCGCCATCTCGAGGTGGGCCTTCCGGTACGGCTCGCTCGTGAGACCGTGGCACGAGGCGCAGAGCTCCCCCACGGGCTTGACGAGCCCGCCGCGCTGGTCGGAGCCGTGGGGCGTGTGACAGGCGTCGCACTTCTCCTTCTCGACGGGGAGGTGGACGTTCGCCTCCCGGAAGCGCTTCGCCTCCTCTGTGTGGCACGAGTAGCAGAGCGCCGCCCCGGTGGCGGACAGGCCCTTCGGCAGATCGGAGCCGTGGGGGTCGTGGCACCCGGTGCACCGGCCGCGGGCGGCCGGGGAATGCACCGCCTTCTTCGCGAGGGTCGCGGCCAGATCGTGGCAGCCCGAGCACAGGACCTTCTGCTCGTCGGCGAGCAGCACCTTCACGTTGCCGCCGTGCGGGACGTGGCAGTCCACGCACCCGTCCTTCGCCGGCTCGTGGACCCATTTCCGGCCGAGGGCCTTCTTCACGCGATCGTGGCAGCCGAGGCAGAGGCCCGGGCCCGCCGCCTTCGTGAGCCCCTTGCCCTCGGACCGGTGAGGCGTGTGGCATGCGGAGCAGCCCTGGTCGACGAGGGGCTTGTGCTTGTACCGGGATCCGGCGGCCGCCTTGAGCTTCGGGTGGCAGGAGGTGCAGAGCTCGGACTGGACGCCGGCGAGGAGCTTCGGGGCGAGGGAGCCGTGAGGCAGGTGACAGGTCAGGCAGCCGGCCTTGTCGAGCGCGGCGTGGCGGGTCCCGGACCGCCCGAGCTCCTTCGCGACCTTGTCGTGGCAGCGAAGGCAGAGCGCCGCGCCCTCCGCGGTGACGAGCTTCCGGTTGGCGGAGCCGTGGGGCTCGTGACATGCCGCGCACTCGCCCTTCGCCATGGGCGCGTGGACCGTGGGCTTCCCGAGCTCCTGCTCCAGCCGGAGATGGCACTCGAGGCAGCCCTTCTTCGGATCCTGCTTGAGCAGGAAGCGGCGGTCGCTCCGGTGCGCCGCGTGGCAGCGCAGGCAATCCCCGTCCTTCGCGGGGGCGTGCGGGACGGCCAGCGCCGTCTTCTTCGCAACGTCGTCGTGGCAGGAGACGCAAAGCTCCTTCACCGGCTGCGAGAGGGCGCTCCGGATGGCCCCACCCGACGCCTCGTGGCACATCGTGCACTCGCCCGTCGCGTACGGCTCGTGCACCTCGGCGCGGATGGCGGCCTTCTTCTGCGTGCCGTGGGGCGAGTGGCACGTCTCGCATGGCTGCCTCCGCACCTCCGCGATGTCGTGCGGCGCCTTCGCCAGGACCTTCTGCGCGGGATGGCAGGCGGCGCACAGGTCGGCCCCCGCCTTCGTCACGAGCCGCTTCTGATCGGACGAGTGGGCGGGGTGGCAGAGGCCGCACTCCCCCGCCTTGAACGGCTTGTGGACGCCGGCCGAGGTCACGAGGGGCTTCAGGCCCGCGTGGCAGGCGAAGCAGGCGGAGGATCCGTCCGGCGTCTCCCGGGCGAGCCCCTTCGCGTCCGAGGCGTGGGGGTTGTGACAGGAGGTGCACTCGCCCTTGGCGGCCGGAGCGTGGACGGTCGCCTTCGCGAGCTCGTCCTTCAGGCCCTTGTGGCACCCGGTGCAGAGCTCCGCCCCGCGCGCCTTCAGCATGAGCTTGTTCGAGAAGCCGTGCCGTACGTGGCACGACTCGCAGTCGCCCTTCGCCACCGGGGCGTGGACGTGCTTCCTCTGGTGCGCCGCCCTCGCCTTGGTGTGGCAGTCGTAGCACTCCTTCTTCGCCGCGTAGGCGTCGCCCGCGGCGAGCAGGAGCGCGACCGCCGCGCCCAGGCGCAGGACGCGGAGTCCCCGTGGCTCTCGTGTCATGCCTCGTTCCCCGGTCATCGGTTCCTCATGGAGTCGCCGAAGGCCGCCGCCATCTCGGCCGCCGTCTGCTCGGCCAGGATGTCGAGCGAGTAGACCCGGCCGATGCCGAACACGGACTCGCGGTCGGTTCCGCGCCGAGACGCGTTGGCGGCCCACAGGATGTCCCCGCCGCGCGCGTCGATGACCCGCAGCGTGACCGCGAGGACGGGGATCTGGCCGGTCGTGCCCGTCCCCGCCTGCATGTCGTAGTCGTGGAGCGTCCCCACGAGGACGAGGTCCACGCCGAGGTCCTTGGCGACGGCGTCCAGCGTCTCCCGCGACATGCTCGTGGCGATGCGCACCCGCTCCTTCGACAGGGCGGCCGCCACCTCGCCGGGATCGACGATGGTGATCGGCGCGCGCTTGAGGAACTCCACGAGGACCATCCCCTCCAGCGTCTTCCCGGCGCCGGGCGCCTTGCTGAGGTTCTCGAAGGGCAGGATCGCCATCTTCTTCCGCTCCCCCTGCCGCAGGGCCGGGGCGGCATACGGCTTCACCGGCGTCCTGCACGCGCCCAGGAGCGCGGCCGCCACGGCCATCGCCACCGTGGCCCTTCCCCGCCTGCCGGACGACGCTCGCTCGCGCATTTCGCTCTCCCTGAACCGTCCCGTGCCGTTCCCCGACGGGCTACTTGGACGTCGCCTTCCGGTAGAAGTCCTTGACGACGGCGCGGCACGCCTTCTGCGTCAGCTCACCGAGCGTGAATGTCTCTCCCACGCTGACGATGGGCAGGTAGGGACCGCCCGTGATGTTGATGCTGTGCTGCCAGGCGACCGTCCCCGTCGGCGCGTCCACGAACTTCACGGTCATGGAGATCACGGGGTACTGCTCCCCGCCGAGCGGGATCATCCGATACTCGTGCACGGTCCCCATGAAGATCCCCTGGATCCCGGCGACCGTGGCGATCTGGCCGAGATGGGTGGGGGAGAGCTCGGCGGCGGACACGGGCGCGTTCGACTTCGTCACCTGACCGACGATGGCGTTGAACTGCCCCGGATCCATCACGTCGTGCTCGCCGGCGATGAGGAGCTCCGTCATGAAGTGCTCGGTGACCTTCTCGCCCGCGAGGCGATCCTCGGCCTGGTTGCGGAACGGGAGGAGCCCGACCTTCTTGTACACCGTGAAGTCCGCCTGAGGGTTCACGAAGCTGCGGGAGTCGACCAGCGAGGCGCACCCCGCCGACACGAGGAGCATCGCGGCCAGGCATCGGGTCATGGAGGATCTCGCGCTCGTCATCTCGTGGACCGTCAGAAGGAGTGGCTCAGCCGTACGCGGATGAACTGCGTCTGCTCCCTGCGAAAGACCTGGGTCGCCAGGTAGGTGGCGTCGAGCGAGGTCCTCTTCCTCAGGCTCAGCGTGAGGACCGCCGAGGCGGTGTCGCTCTGCCGCGTGACCGCGGCCGAGGGGAAGGCGGTGCTCGGCCGCACCGTCGTGACCTGCTGCCCGTAGCTCAGGCTGAGCTGGTGGCCCCGGGCGAACCGGTAAGACCAGGATCCGGTCACGGAGTAGGCCTTGCTCCCGGTCTCAGGAAAGGACGCGGTCCCGGAGATGCCGACGCTGGAGCGCCGGGTTGCGAGGTACGTGAGCGAGCCGTTCAGGCTCTGCGTCCCGAGCCTGCCTAGGTCCAGCTCCGCCGCGGAGGCGTTCGCGGCGTAGCTCAGGGAGAGGGACATCCCGTCCAGCGGGAAGGCGTTGACCTGGAGCGTCCTGCTCACGGCGAAGCGCCCGACCACCGGCTCGACGTGGACCGGGAGCGACCAGTCGCCGATCGCCGGGGAGTTCTTCGTGTACAGGTCGTTGTTCACGACGTCGAAGAAGGTGAAGCCGGGGGGAAGCCCGCCGCTGTCGCGGTCGATGCGGTCCCGGTCGGCGAGGGATCCGGAGGCGTTGAAGCTCTTCGTGCTCACGAACGTTCGGTTCCGCGACCGGCTCACGTTCGCGTTCAGACGCACGGCGACGCGGGGGGTGAGATCCGCCGCGGCGTTGAGGGCGAGGGTGTCGGTGGTGTTCTCGCCCTGGTCCGGGTCCGACTCGAACGTCCGCGCGGCGGTCGCGCCGACGAGGATCCGCTCGCGCAGCTCGCGCGAGAAGCTGGCGGACAGCGTCTCGAAGTCGATGGTCCGGACCGCCTGGACGTCGTCGAAGCGCCGGTTCCCGACCGTCGCGGCGATGCGGAGCAAGGGGTGAGGTACGACCGTGACCGTGGCATCGGCGAGCTGCTGGCTGGCGCTGGGGAGGACCGCCGTCGCCGACGTGAAGCTGGAGTCGGTCCGGGAGAAGTTCCCCGCGAGGTCGAGCCACCAGAAGGGCTGGCTCGTGGCGTTGAGCCGGAGGGCCCTCGTCGTCGTCGAGCTCTCCGCGCCGGTGGCGGACCGGGCGAGGAAGCCGCTGAGGGCGAGATCGGCCGAGACGACCGTCGCCGGCAGGACCTCGTACCTCGCTCCGGCGCCGAGGGACCTGGAGGAGGATTCGTTGCTCCCCTGGGTGGCGCCCTCCCTCCGGTCCGCCGAGTAGCCCGCCCGCAGCTGGAGCCACTGGTACTGGTAGTCGGCGCTCACGGCGCCGGTGTCGGTCGTGACCGTGGGGCTCCGGCCGATCTTCGCCTCGACGTGCGAGTAGCTCGCCGACAGGCGCGGGAGCTCCGGGGCCGTGAGCAGGAAGGAGCCGCGCGAGATCGCCACCTGGCTCAGCTGCGTCGACGGCGTCGAGGCGGCGGAGGTGGAGGATGCGCTCTGCGGGGCGGCCAACGCGGTGGTCAGCGTCGCGTAGTTGCTGTGCTGCACGTTCAGGCCGTACGTCTCACCCGCGAGGTCGAGGGCGAGGTTGCCGAACGGGGAGAAGCTGCTCAGCTCAGCCGCGTCGGATCGGACGTAGTTGAACCTCATGTTGAGGTCCGTCTTGAGCTTCTTCTTGGTCGGCAGGATCACGTCGAGGTTGACCCCGCTCTGGAGAAGGTTGGTCTCGTCCTCGGCGGTCGAGGTCGCAGCGTCCTCCGCGAACACGTTGCCGATGACGTGGGCCGCCGCCGCTGCCCGTCTCGGCAGGCCGAGCTGCGCGGCCTGCGCCGCCACGAGGAGCACGATGCCGGGGGTTCGGGCTCGCACGGATCCCGAGCCCTATCGAGGATAGTTGACCGCATAGGCTCTCTGCGAGTGACAGGCCGAGGCGCAGGACCCTCCAGCGGCGCTCGCGCTGAATCCCTGGAGCCCCGGGAGCCTGCCGAGGACGATCAGCGCGGGGAACCGCGTGGACCCGTGGGACTCGTGGCAGGCGAAGCACCCGACGTTGCGCTGCCCCACGTGGAAGGCGTGGCCGCTCGGCGCTGCGGGCGGATTCCAGCGGCTCGCCCGCTGCGCCGGCCCGGCCGCGGCGCCCGCGTAGACGTCGTAGCGATGGCAGAGGAAGCACAGGCCGTCCGGCGTCGTCAGCTGGCCGCCGCGGGAGTCGTAGGCGCGGCGCAGGAGATGGGAGAAGCGCGAGCCGTGCGGCCCGCGCGCGGACGAGTCGTCCGAGCCGTGGCAGTCTCCGCAGAAGACGGTGCTCGACGCCGAGATCCCGTTGGCGAAGGCGTTCGGGTCGATGGTCGCGCTCTTGCCCGGCGCCTCCACCGGGTGGAAGGAGGGGTTGTTGGGGTTGAAGGCCACGGCCAGGTCCGGCTCACCCGGCCGCTGCCGGGTCCACGAGGAGTGACACTTGAAGCAGACCTCGTACTCGAGGATGGGCGTGCTGGTGTCGTTGCCTGGCCGGTAGTCGAAGAGCGGGATCATCCCCGCCGCGCCGTTGAGGACCCGCACCCGCCCGACGCGCGCCAGCCGGCCCGACGCCGCGGGCGCGAGCGGAGGGGCAGCGTCGCGAGCGGCCGCGTGGGCGTTGTGGCAGTCGCCGCAGGCGGCGTGGCGATTCCCGCCGACGTAGCCGTAGCGGGCGGGGTCGCCCCCCTCCCTCGCGTCGTGACGATCTCCGCCGCGATACGGCGAGTGCGCGTACGGCTTCCGGACGTCGCGGGCGACGTCGAGCGTCGAAGGGTCGCCGTCGTGGCAGGCCAGGCACAGCTCGCCCTCGCGGACGGCGAGGAGGCTCGGGATCACGCCGGACCGGTCGGCCTTGCCGTGCGGGTCGTGGCAGTTGAGGCACTTCCCCGCCGCGCGCGGGTCCCGCCGGGCGGGCGGGAACGGCCCGGGCCAGGCGGCCCTTGCGTCGAAGGCGTGCGTCGACCGCTCGTAGATCTCGAAGCCGGGGTAGGTGCCGAGGAGATCCTCGGTCCTGTGGCACGCGTAGCAGAGCTCGTTGTCGTTCTCGCGCCAGAGCCCCTTGGGGAACCGCGCCGCCCCCTCGCCCTGCACGTGGCAGTGCGCGCAGGCGCCCCTGGGCAGCGCAGGGCTTCGCATCACGCCGCGCGCAGCGCTGCCGTGCCCGGCCTCGAGGTAGGCGCCCGCGCGGGCGGCGGCGGGCGCGAGCAGGACCAGCACGGCGGCGAGGACCCGCGGGCGGCGGGGCCCGGCCTGGCGCCTCCGGCCACCGCTTCGGATCAGTAGTTGTGACATTGCTGGCAACCCGAGTTGGCGTCCGGGGGGCTTCCCCCGTCCAGGTAGGGCCAGACGAGCCCTTTCCGGAAGCTTCCCCCGTGCGCGAGATGGCAGCTCCCGCACATCAACTGGTTCGAGGTGGAGACCACCCTCGAGGAAGCGAGATTGGTGGCCCCGGCGACCTGGAACCGAAGCCTCGGCACTCCCTCCACCGCGTCCCCGGTGGCCGCCCCGAAACCGGATCCGGTCCCGCCCGCCCAGTGGGCGGGATCGGTCGCGTATCCCGCCCCGTCGATGGGGACGTCGACGAGGTGGTGATTGACGACCCGGGCGCTCCCACCGACGTGCGGCTTGAGCGCGTCGTGGCACTCGACGCACCACTTCGACGTGTTGGCCTTGTATCCCTCGTTCGAGCTCCGGTAAGTGGAGGTCGAGGCCGCGGCCGAGGGTGGATCACCGGGAGGGACCTCCCGGTACACGTCGGTGCCCATCACCACGGCCACGCCCGTCCCCCCCGCCGGTGTGGTGAGGACGTTCCGGTAGTTGGGCGTCCCGTGCGGATCGTGACAGGACGCGCAGGTGAGCGTCATCGCCCTCGAGCCGAAGGGGGTGGCCTTGCTCACGCCGAGGTCGTGCCCGTTGGGATCGTCGGCGCCGCCGCTGTTGCCGAAGAAGCCCGCCCCGGAGGTCTCGGCCCCGCTCCCGGCGTACATCGTGACCGGAGCGAGGACGTCGGGCGCCTTCGGATCGCTCCCGTCGTGGCAGAAGAAGCAGAGCTTGTTGGTGGTGGCGCGGACGAGGAGCTGACCGAAGGGCCCGCCCGGCTCCACCTTGGGTGAATCGTTCCCGTAGTGCTGGATGTGGCAGTCGGAGCAGGGCTGCCGGTTCTTCTCCAGGTCGTGGTAGTACGCGGCCCGGGCCGGCCCGGAGAGCGCCACGGCGACGGTGGCCGCGAGCAGGAACGCCGGGAGCCCGCCGCTCCTCATCGCGCCACCCCCGCCAGGTCCGCGACCTGGAACGTCTGGATCCGCTCGGCCCCCTTCTCCAGGACGAGGAGCTCGCCCGGGTTGCCGAAGCAGAGATCGACGGGGAAGAAGAACCCTCCGCTCTCCGTGGTCTCCTCGGGCCGGCCGACGTTGTAGAGGAACTTGCCCTCGAGCGAGAAGACCTTGAGCCGGTGCTGGAAGGCGTCGGCGATCCAGATCCTCCCCTTGCCGTCCACGGCGAAGCCGGTTGGGAAGGACACGGTCCGCTCGGACGGCTCGCCGTGCTCGGCGAAGGAGCGGATCCGGGCTCCGGAGGCGTCGAAGACGGTCACCGCGCTACCCCGCCCGCTCAGGGCCACGATCCGCCCGTCGCGGAGGACCGCTCCCTTCTGGAGATACGGGAACGGGCCGATCTCGCGGACGAGCTCGCCGGTCGTCTTCAGGACGAGGAGCTCGTTTCCGCTCAGGTCCGCCACGTAGAGAAGGCCGTCCTCGCCCAGGCTGATCCGCCCCGGAGAGACCGTTCTCCCCGCGAGCTGGGACAGGTCGATCTCGTCCAGCGTCGCGCCACCGGGGCCGAGGATCTTGATCAGGCCCGTGCGGACCTCGGAGACGAAGATCCGCCCGCGAGCGTCTACGGCGACCCCGTACGGCGTGACGAGGCCGGCCTCGGCCCCGAACCTCGCCACCAGCGCTCCGGACCGGTCCAGGACGATGACCTCGCCCGACTCGAAGCTCGAGACGACGATCTCCCCGCTCTTGCGGTCCAGGGCGATGGCGAGGGGGCTCCTCATCAACCGTTCGCCGCCCCGGTCGTCGATCACCGCGGTGCGCTTCACCTCGGGAGCGCGCGGCGCCGGGGCCGCGGACGCGCCGAGGAGGACGAGAGCCGCCATGCTCCCCATCCCGATCACGCTCCCGGTCCTTTCCCGGCTCGCCCCGCCATTCCTTCCCCTCGCCTCACGGAGCGGAGATCCGGAACACGGCGATCCGGTTTCCCCCCTCCTCCAGCACGTAGAGCGTGTCCCCCGCGCCGATCGTCAGATCGGCGGGCGCGAACAGGTCGTCCCCACTCCTCGTGAAGAGGAGGTTGCCGAAGGCGTCGAGCGCCTTGATCCCGCGGCTGCCCTCCTCCAGGACCCACACGCGTTCGCTCCGATCCACCGCCACCGCCTTCGGGCGGAGCGGCTGCCGGAACTGGCTCGGCGAGGTTCCCAGCGTGCGGAGAAGCTTCCCCCGGCCGTCGTAGACGCGGACCCCTCCGAAGGCGGGCTCGGCGACGTAGAGCGTCTCCCGATGGACCCAGACGTCGGCCGGCTCCCCGACGTCGCGCACGGTCCTCTTGAGCGTCCCGTCCTCGCCCAGGACGAGGACCTGCCGGTTCCCGCGATCGGCCACGTAGAGGTCTCCGTCCTCGGCCGCGAACAGCGCGGTCGGCCGGACCGGCGCGGCGCCCCGGTGTGGGGCGAGGGAGAGCGTGCGCGCCTCCTCGGCCGCGCCGCCGTAGCGCTCGAAGGCGGCGAGCGACTCGCTCTCCCAGTACCCCACGTACAGCGTCCCGTCCCTGCGGACCGCCACGGCCCGCGGAAACCCGAGCTCCCCTTCCTTCCCGAACTCCTTGCGGACGCGGCCCTGGCGATCGACGACGAAGACGCGATGGACGTTCGGACACGCCACCGCGAGGAGGTCGCGGACGCCGTCGTACCAGAGCGCCGCGGGAGCCTGGAACGCCGCGTCCCCTCCCGCGGGGACGATCTCTCCGATCCTTTCGAGCCCCAGCGGGAACGCAGGCGGGGCGCCCAGCAGCAGGGCGGCCGCGAGCATCGCCCGTCGTCTCCTCGGACCCGGGTCGCCGGCGGGCCGATCAGCGTTTCGGCGGAACCTCGGCACGGCCGCTCCCCCCTTGCGTACGATCCGCGTCCAGGAACGGCCGCTTCGCCGTCCCGTCGGCGCTCATGATCCAGATCCGCTCGTCGTTCCCCTCGAGCGACGTGTAGACGATCGCGTCCTCCTCCGGGAGCATCGCCGGGAACACGGCCCCGCTCTCCGTCAGGGCCGTCACCTTGCCGCTCGCGAGGTCGATGGAGACGACGTTCGGAAGGCCGCCGTGGAGCGCGGTCGCGATGAGGCGCGCGTCGGAGGGGTCGAAGAACGGCGCGCTCGTGTACTCCGGCAGGAAGATCTGGAACTGGCTGTCGACCTCCTCGGAGAAGACGCGCCGGGGCGAGGAGCCGTCCGCCTCCACCACCCAGAGCTGGCGCAGGACCGACCTCCCGGCGTACGTGGTGAGCGTGTACGCGAGGCGGCTGCCGCGGACCGACCACACCGGGAAGGACGCGATCGACGCGGTCTCCTTGCCCGACGCGTTCGCTTCCGCGTACGCGGTGATCCGGCGCCGGCCCGCCCCGTCGGCGCTCGTCGCCCAGACGTCGATGCCGTCCGTGAAGGCGATGCTCCGGCCGTCGATCGACCACCGGGGCTGGAGGTACCGGTCGGCCGCCTTCTCGGGGGCAGGCGGGAACCGGAGGTCCCTCTGCACGAAGGCGCCGCCGACCGCCTCCAGCAGGTAGAGGCCCGGCGTCTCGCCGTACTGGGGGACGGTGCTGAGCGCGACCCTGTCCTCCTGGATCGAGGCGTCGGCGTACAGGAACTGCCCGTGGTCCTTGGCGCTCGGAAACGCGACGGGGCCCTTCTCCGAGAAGGCATGCAGGCCGCGCCCGGAGAAGACGAGGAAGCCGTCGAGCTTCGGGAGCCAGAAGAACTTCGCGTCGCCCTCGAGGAGGAAGCCCGGGTAGCCGGCGACCTCCCTGCCGTCGACGTTCGCCACGCGGAGCTCGGCGAGGGGGCCGTCGTTCGTGAGGTATGCGACCCGCGTGGCGTCCGGGGATGGGATCGGCATCCACGCGGACGGGCGGCTCGCCACGAGCGGCGTGCTCTCCCCCGTGGCCAGGTCGAGCCGGAAGATCTCCGGAGCGCGGCTCCCGGGGAGGACCGCCGTGACGGCGGCGATCGCCCCGTCGGGCGAGAGCGAGAAGTCGAGGACGTGGAGCGCCTCGGGCGAGGCCCGCCGCTCCGCGCCCGACTCCAGATCCAGGCGCCAGAGGGAGGCCGCTCCCGCCGGCGACGCGCCCGGGCGCTTCACCGCGTGGGGTGCGATCACCGGCGCCGGCCGCGGCATCGGCGGCGACGCCGGGCCGCTCGCCGCGGGGCCGCTCCCGGCGGTCTCGCCCTGCGCGAGGCGCGGATCGAGCTGCGCGACTCGCCTCCCCGACCGGCCCTGCCGCTTCGGCTTCGCGCCCTTCTTCGCCTTCTTCTTCTCGAGCGCCTTGACGTCCTCCTGCTTGACGGGCTTCGCCGCCTCATTCGTCGCCGAGGGGGTCGGCTCCGGCCTCTTCTCCTCCGGGCCCGGCGCCGCCGCGTCCCGGCCCAGGTAGTAGACCGCGGTCCCGTCGGGAGCCCAGGCCAGCCAGCGCTCGCCGAGCCGCGGGGCCTTGCGGGCGATGACCCCGGTCCCGTCGAGCTTCATGGCGTGGACCTCGAACTTGCCGGGGTCCGTGGGGTACGGGTAGGCGACGCGCCCCGCCTTCGCGGAGAAGCTCGGCGCTCCGGTGTACTTGGAGAGGATGGGCTTCGTCTCCATCGTGGACAGGTCGATCTCCCACAGGCCGAGCCCGTAGGCCTTGCCCGGCTCGTAGAGGATCTTGCGGCCCTGGGGCGCCCAGAAGAACGATCGGACGTTGATCTTCTCCGTCACGGCCTCGACGCGCGAGCGGTCCGCCGTCCCGACCCAGAGATCGCGCACGCCCTGCTCGCCCGGCGCGGTGAAGGCGAAGAGGGTCGCGTCGGGAGAGAAGAGCGGCACGCCGGCGTTCGGCGGGAGTCCCGGGATGCGCTCCTCGCGGCCGTCCGCCAGCGCGACCGAGAAGACCTCCTCGTAGCCCTTCCGGCGCGCGACGAACTGGATGGTGCGGCCGTCGGGTGTCCAGCGAAAGGCGGAGGCGCCGCGCGCCGTGAGGCGCCGCTTCCCCGATCCGTCGGCGTTCATCACCCACAGGTCGGGCGCGGTGTGGAGGGTCGAGGAGAGGAAGGCGATCTGCGTGCCGTCGGGAGAGAACGCCGGGGCCCGGCCGCCGTTCGGCTCCGCGACGGGCGCGGGGACGGGGAGCGGCGCCCCGGCCCTTTCGGCCGCCCCCGGGAGCGGCACAGAGGTGGGCTCACCCTTCCGCGCCGTGACGCAGGCGGCCGCGGAGGCCGCGGCGAGCGCGAGCGCCAGGCAATGCCGTAGATGCCTCGTCACCGTTTCCCCCTCCTCCTCGCGAGCCGCGCGTGCACTCTAGCCGCGAGCAAAGCGGCGGTACAAGGGGGCAATGATTGACATCGGCAATTCGATGATTGACGCTGCTCAATCAAGAGCGCAAAGTCCTCCATCGCCCGGCGCACGGCGTCGAGCGCGAAGGGCGCCGGACCCTCCGGCGGAAGCGTTCCGCCGGAGGGTCCGCGCGTCGGCGAGTCGATCGCCTAGAAGGCCTTCACGTAGGCCTTCGTTCCGCCCTTCTGGTGGCACTTGCCGCAGCCGAAGGCCGGGTTGTCGCCCTTGGACGCGCCCGCGACGAGCGCGGCGGCGGCCGAGTCGTACGTGACGCCCTCCACGTCCTCGCCCGCGACCGGCAGGAACGCGTGGTCCTTGGCGTCGAACCGGACCATGTTGTCGAACTTCGAGGCGTGGGCCTTGTGGCAGGTGAGGCACGCGATCCGAGACGTCCCGAGCGCCGTCGCCGCCAC
>DATDDC010000724.1:0-1683 GCA_036523995.1 Anaeromyxobacter sp. | reverse complement strand
CCTTCGTGGCCGGGATCGCGCAGGCGCGCGCGGCCTCCATCAGCGTGTCGATCGCCGTCTTCGTCGGGCAGACGGTGCGCAGGCCGCGCTCGGAGTAGAAGTCGGCCCGCGCCGGGTCGAGGATCCGGACGACGACGCAGTCGATGCCGAAGCGCTTCTGAGCGACCTGTCCGATCACGATGTTCGTGTTGTCGCCGTCGGTGGCGACGACGACGGCCGCCGCGTCCTCGATCCCGGCCTCGCGGAGGACGTCCACGTCCATGCCGTGCCCCACGACGAAGCGGGGGGCGCGCATCGCCATCGGCGCGGAGCGCGCCGTCGCGGGAGAGGAGGGAGTCTTCTCCGCTCCGGTGCTGCTCGCGCCGGGCGAGACGCGCCTCGGCGTCGTGGTCCTGTCGCCGGGGGGCTCGGGCGCCGTCTACGCCTGGAAGGTCCAGCTCGTGCGGCGGCAGCAGGGGGGCGATCTCGTGGCGCCGGAGGGGCCGGAGCTCCTCGGGTCGTTCGACGCGGTGTCGTCCGCGGGGGGCGCGCTCGTGGTCGGCCGCACCGGGCCGGGGCTCCGC
Source organism: Anaeromyxobacter sp. (assembly GCA_036523995.1). Lineage (GTDB taxonomy): Bacteria > Myxococcota > Myxococcia > Myxococcales > Anaeromyxobacteraceae > Anaeromyxobacter. The sequence goes on along the minus strand of DATDDC010000724.1, from coordinate 1,120 downwards.
GTGCGCGTGGGCGGCATGCCCGTCTCGCCGGGCCAGGACGGGCTCTTCGCCGCGATGGCGCCCGCCCGCGACCCGTCGATCGAGGTCCTGGACGGCCAGGGCCGCTCGCTGGTGCGGTCCGCGCTGCCGCTCGCGCCCGCCGCGGGGATCCGCTCCGCGGTCGGGCTCGCGGAGCTGGAGGTCTCGTTCCTGGGCCACCCGGGGGTCCTCGTCACGGGCCGCGGTGCCGGGGCGGCGCGCGCCCGGGTCGGGCCGGTCGAGGTCGAGGCGGGCGTGGACCTCGACGAGCGCGACCGGAAGGCGGCCCTGGTCGATCTGGCGCGGCCGCGCGACGGGCTCGCCGCGGAGCACGCCCTCGTGCCGGAGCGCACGCTCGGCGCCAGCGGCGACGCGGCCGCGGCGGACGACCGCAACCCGGGCCGCGGACGGCTGTGGGCGCGCGCCGAGGGCGAGGGGATGCGCCTCGACCTCGGCTCGGCCCGCTCCGGGATCACGGGGAGCGAGCTCGGGCGCTACGACCGGGAGCTCTTCGGCGCGAAGGCGCGCGGCGAAGGCGCGCTCGGTCCCCTCCGGCTCGAGGCGAGCGCGTTCGGGGCGACGCTCCGGGAGGACGCGCGGGGGAACGCGCCGCCCGCGCCGGCCCACGACGTCCTCGCCGCGGGAGGAGGGGCGGCGCTCTGGCTCGCCCATGGCGCCCTCGTTCCCGGAAGCGAGGCCCTCCGCATCGAGTGGCGCGATCCCTTCACCGGCCGCGTCGTCCGGCAGGCGGCGCTCGTGCGCGGGCAGGACTACGAGATCGACTGGACGAACGGGCGCGTCGTCCTCGCGGCGCCGCTCGCGAGCGTCGGCGGCCGGCCCTCCCTCGCGACGGCGGATCCGTTCCAGGCTCCGCAGGCCTCGGTGGTGGCGGACTACCTCTACGCGGTGGCCGGCCCCGCCGCCGAGGATCTCCAGGGCGGCCGCGTCGGCGCCGCGATCGGGCCGCTGTCGCTCGGGGGCCACGCGGCCCGCGAGCAGCGGCTCGACGGGTCCTGGCGGCTCGTCGCCGGGCAGGCCGCGCTCGACCTGGGGCCGCTCCTCCGCGTGCGCGCGGAGGCGGCGCGGAGCGATGGGTCGCTCT
>DATDDC010000723.1:0-2355 GCA_036523995.1 Anaeromyxobacter sp. | reverse complement strand
ACGAGCTTCATGAGCGGGATGTCGAGGCCGTAGATCGCGTCCTTCCCGCCGAAGTCCGGGTCGGTGAAGAAGTTGTAGCGGATGAGCTTCTTCTTGTTGTCGATGTACTCGGTCTTCCCGTGCGACAGGATCATGTCGTAGACGCGCTGGAAGGCGGTCCGCGTGACCTTCGGGTTCTGCCGCACGATGGCGACGTAGTCGTCGAAGGCCCCCTCCCAGTGCTGCTCGGAGTAGCCCTGGCGGTCTTGCAGCGCCGCGATCCGGGAGATCCAGTTGTTCGTCGTCGGCGTGGGTTCACGCATCTAACGCACCTCGCTCCTGCGCTCGGCTGCTCGTGTCTTCGAGTGGAGCATAAGGACCGGGAGGGAGTGTTGCAGAGCGGCGGTCCCTCGGAAAGAGAATACCCCGAAGGGTCAAGGGATTTCCCGCCGGGTCCAGGAGCCGTTGTAGGCACGAGCCTCAGCGCGCTCGGCGGAAGAACTCCACCTGCCACTTCCGCACCGCGGCGTTGTGGCAGACGAGATCGGCGCAGAAGACGTGCGTGCCGTCGTTCCGCGACACGAAGTAGAGGTCCTTGCAGTCCGCGGGCGCGAGCGTGGCGCGCAGCGCCGCGCCTCCCGCGTTCGCGATCGGCCCCGGCGGCAGGCCGGCGGTCGTGTACGTGTTGTAGGGATGCGCTGCGAGGAGGTCGGCGCGCGAGATGTTCTTCGACCAGCGGCCCGTGCGCAGCATCGTCGCGTACATCACCGTGGGATCGGTCTGCAGGCGCATGCCGACGCGCAGCCGGTTGTGGAACACGCACGAGATGTGCGGCCGCTCCTCGGGCCGGCCGGTCTCCTTCTCCACGATCGAGGCGAGGATCGCCCCCTCTCCCATGGCGAGGACGACCCCCGGCTTGCGCGCCTGCTCGGCGCGCGCCCACTCCTCCTTGAAGCGGGCGACCATGGCCTCGGCGATGCCGCGCGCCTCGACGCCCCTCGGGAAGGAGTAGGTGTCCGGGAAGAGGAATCCCTCCAGGCTCGGGTAGGGGAGGCCGAGCGCGCGGGCGAGCGCCGGATCGCGGGCCGCGTGCAGGAACGCGTCCTCCGACGTGAGGCCGCTCTTCGCCACGATCCCCGCGATCTCGTCGAGGCGCAGGCCCTCGGGCACGGTGAAGCGGTGGAGCTTCACGTCGCCCCGCCAGACGCGCTCCAGCACCTCCGCGGGGAGGAGCGGGCCGGAGAAGGCGTACTCGCCCGCGCGGAAGGGGCGCGGGTCGCGCTTCACGAACCGCACCCATCGCCACGCCCGCCGCTCGTCCGAGAGCACGCCCGCCTGCGCCAGGAGGCGGACCACGGACCGCGCGGAGGCGCCGCTCGGGACGTTCACCACCTTCTCCTCGAGCGAGCCGTAGGGCGTGTCGCGGAAGACGGCGATCTCGCCCCAGAGGACGGCGCCCGTCGCGGCCGCCGCGAGGACCACGGCGAGGAGGAGGATGAGGAGCACGCGCTTCACGGATGGTCCCGGTCGAGCCAGCCCTGCAGGATCACCGCCGCGGCCTCGGCGTCCACGCGGGCGCGAGCATCCTTCGCAGAGATCCCCCGATCGCGCAAGCGCGTCTCCGCCTCGAACGTGGAGAGCCGCTCGTCGAAGAGCTCGACGGGCACGCCCAGCGCCGCCGCGAGCTTCGGGGCGAACTGGCGCGAGAGGCGCGCGGCGGGACCCTCGCTTCCATCCATGTTGAGCGGAAGGCCGACCACGGCGCGCCCGACCTCGTACTCCCGCGCCACCTCGGCGATGGCGGCGAGGTCCTTCGACTCGTCCCGCCGCTGGACCACCCGGAACGGGCGCGCCTGCCGGAGGACGTCGTCCGCGAGCGCGAGCCCGATGCGCGCGCGGCCGAGGTCGACGCCGAGGTAGCGCATGGCGCGGCAATCTAGGCGCCGCCTCCCTGGGCGTCAAACCCGCCTCGAGCCGCCTCGGAGCGGCCGGCCCGCGGACGGGGCGCGCGGGCCGCGGACCGGGCGGGACGGACAACCCCGCGAGATCCGTGGCGCGCTCGCCGGCACGCGGCGCGCTTTCCCCCGTGACGTCCGGCGGCCCCCTCGCCGCCCCGTCGAAAGGAGGCACGATCGTGAACGACCTGCGCACCGCCCTGAACCTCGCCGTGGCGGCCGAGCACGTCCCGCGCCAGGCCGACGCGCCGCCCTCGGCACCGCGGTCCGCGTCCCAGGCGCGCATGCAGGTGCTGGCGACGCCGTGCGGCCGGACGCTGCTTCGCATGATCGCGATGGCGCGACGGCCGGCCCAGTCCGCGAGGAAGGCCCGCTCCGGGCGACCGCCGCCCCCGGGCTATGCGCCGAGACGGCCCGCGCC
>DATDDC010000722.1:0-1967 GCA_036523995.1 Anaeromyxobacter sp. | reverse complement strand
CCAGCGCCGCGGTGGCCGCGAGCCCGGCCGCGACCACGACGCCGCCGGCGAGGAGCAGGCCCTCTCCCGCGGGCTTCCCCGCGTCGACCGTGAAGGTCCGCCGGAAGGAGAGCCGGCGAAGGCGGCCGGGGCCGAGCGCGCGCTGCGGGAGGCCGCGCTCGGTGGGAGCTCGGCCCGGGGCGCTGCCCGGGCCGGCGCGATCCCCTTCGGCGAGCTCCTCGATCTGGGCGAGGCGATCGGTCGCGCTCGCCTCGAGCTCGGACAGGTACGCGTTCTCCGCCTGCCTCGGGTTGCGCGAGCGCGCCATCCGGCCGAGCTCCACGGCGGCCTCGGCGAGCGCGCGGACGAGGTCGAGGGGACGGCACGCGATCGGAGCCTTCCCCGGAGGCGTGACGGTGCCCTGCGCGAGGTCGACGGCGAGCGCGCGGGGCGTGGCGCGCCCGGGCCGCGCGAGCAGGATGGCGTAGCTCGGCTCGCCTCGCCGGACGGCGCCGATGAGACCGTCGCAGGAGGCGCCGAGGTCTCGCAGCGCGAGGAAGGGGAAGCCGGGCACGGAGCAGATCTCCCCGCCGTCGGCCGCGCGGAGCACCACGTGGCCCGGGACGAGGAGCGAGCCCAGGTCGGGCCTCCCGCCCTCGTAGGCGGCGAGGAGGCCGTCGTCCTCGCCGAGCTCGACCACGCAGGCGACGACGCCCGGGCGCGGCGGCGTGCGGGTCGGCGAGGCGGGAGCGTCCAGCGGCGGGACGGGGCCGGGCGCCGCCTCCATCCGGCGGAGGTCCCGGGCCGCCGCCCGGAGCCGGCGCGCCTCGCGCGTCGCGCCCTCGGGCAGGACCTCCGCGAGCTCCCGGCAGAAGGTGGCGCACGCCTCCAGGGCCGCGGCGGCGAGGTCCTCCGCATCGACCTCGACGTCGCGCGCCAGGATGCGGGAGGGGCGCGAGACGGAGACGACGGTGAGGAGCACGGCCGGCCCGCGGCGCCGCAGCAGCACCTCGATCTCGCCGTCCGGGAACGCCACGGTGGCGTGCGGCGCCCCCGCCACGACGCGGGCGATGGCGCGGAGCAGCGCCTCGAGCGAGGGGAGGAGCGGGCCCTCCGCGCGCCCGGCGGAGATGTCGATCCCGTCCACCTCGAGGGCCAGGGCGTCGACCACCGCCCGCGCCACGGCGCCGCGCGCGGGGCCCGCCGCCTTGCGCAGGGCGGCCCGGAAGGCGGGGTCGTGGCGCCAGCTCGCGCCGGTTCGGATCCGGATCATTCCCATGGAGCATCATCGCGGAATCACGGCGTTTCAACGTTGACAGCGGGTGGGCCCGGCACCAAGATGTCGGCCTCATTCCTTCCTGACAAGGGCGTACATGACGTTCACCGAAGCCGCGATCGAGGTGCTGCGGCGCGAGGGAAAGCCTCTTCACTTCAAGAAGATCGCCGAGATCGCCATCCGCGAGAACCTCCTCGACCACGTGGGCAAGGTCCCCGAGGAGACGATGGCGGATCAGCTCGCGGCCCACTGTCGCCAGCCGCGCGCCGAGCGGCGCGTCGCCGCGGTGCAGCCCGGGACCTTCGCGCTCGTGGAGTGGGGGCTCGACGAGGATCCGGCGGGGCTCGAGGGGCTCGTCGAGCCGCCGGTCGAGGACGAGCTGCTCTATCGCAGCCGCGAGCGCCACCCGGTGCCGTCGCGCGACGTCGCGCGCAGCGCCGCCCGGGGCGAGGGCGGGCGGATCCGCCGCCGCGAGGAGGAGGAGCGCCGCGGACGCCGCTTCCCGCCGCCCGCGGAGGTGGCCTACGAGATCCTGGCCGGCGCCGGACGCCCCCTCGGCCTGGTGGAGATCGCGGCGCAGGGGGCCGAGCGGCTCCTCATGCCCGACGCCTTCGTCCGCGACACGGCGTCGCTCCAGGCGGCGCTCGCCGAGGACAACCGGCGCCGCGAGTCCGCCGGGCGCAAGCCGCTCTTCTCCATCGACGGCGAGGCG
>DATDDC010000721.1:0-25161 GCA_036523995.1 Anaeromyxobacter sp. | reverse complement strand
CGCGGCCGATGCGCTCGCGCGACGGGCGCGCGAGCGGTCACGCGAGGCCGCCGCCGCGCTCCGCGGAGATGAGCGCGCGCGGTTCGCGCTCGGGGGCGCGGCGAATGTGCTCCGCGAACACACCCGCCGGAATGGACGCTCCAATTTCTCTGCCTCGCTCGGGCCTTTACGCCGTTCCGGTCCGCGTGCAACGTTGTCCGGCAATCGAGGGACGAAGCCCTCGCACGGAAGGCAGCTCATGAACGGACGTAGGTCCCCCGCTCACGGCATTGCGCTCCTGGCGGCGCTCGCCCTCGCCGCATGCTCGGGCAGCGCGTCTCCGGTGCAGGATGGCGGCGGGCCGCCGGCGGCGGTGGTCATCACGCCCGGCTCCGCGACGCTCCTCCCCGGATCGCAGCGATCCTTCACCGCGAAGGTGAACGGGAACCTCGATCAGACGGTGACGTGGAACGTCACCGAGGGTGTAAGCGGCGGCACCGTCACGCCGGCCGGGATGTACACCGCCCCCATGGCCCAGGGCACGTACCATCTCGTGGCGAAGAGCGCGGCGGATCCCACGAAGAGCGCCACCGCGCCCATCACGGTGACGGCCGCGCCGCCCACCGACTTCACCATCCGGAACGCCCATCCGCGGCTGTGGTGGACCGCGGCGCGCATCGCGCAGGCGCAGACCTGGCTCGCCTCGCACAGCTTCACGCCGGGCGCCTGCAACAACGGCAGCGTCGGGAGCTGCATCGACATCGCCTGGAAGCACGTCGTGGCGGGCACCGATTGCTCGAGCGCCGTCTCCTGGGCGGTGAGCAACACCATCCCCTGCGCCACGCCGGGGGGCAACGGCTGCGACGACGCGCGCTGGTACGGAGAGGCGGCCTTCCTCGTCTACGACTGGTGCTTCGATCAATGGGCCCCGGATCAGCTCGCCAACTTCCTCTCCAACGTCGGCGGGAGCGGCAGGGGCTGGAACGACTACCTCACGGCCATCAACCAGCAGGCCTGGGGCGGGCCCCTCATGACGCAGTCGAACTACGACTGGGGGAACCTGCGCAACGACGTCGAGTTCGCCATCGCCACCAACACCGAGAACGTCCCCGCGGCCCAGGCCTTCCTGGCGGACGGGATCAGCACGCGCTGGGGCGATTTCGCGGCGACCACGGGCGGCACCGCGGCGGGCGGCGTGCCGGAGGAGGGGATCGCCTACGGGTCCTCCATGGTCCCTCCCGTCGTGCCCTTCGTCACCATCGTCGACGGAGGTCGGGACATCCTCGACGAGACCGACTGGTACAAGGCCTTCGTCTACTGGGTCATCTACGCGACCACTCCCAACGCCACCTTCAATCCGTCGTCGGGCACGACGGCCTATCACATGTCGCCCTACGCCGACGACGAGCACTTCGTGAGCGGAGGCACCCTGCACATCCGGCCCTACTGGCAGGACTGGATGAACTTCGCCTCCAACTACTGGAGCGCGATCGACGCCGGCAAGCACGCGCGGCAGTGGCTCAACACCGTGGGGGCTCACGCGGGCACCATGGCGCAGAGCCGCTTCGTCCTGGCGCACGACGCCTCGCCCCCCGCGCTCGCCTACGCGGGCCTGCCCCTCGATCTGTACGCCACGGGCATCCAGTACCTCTACGGCCGCAAGGCGTGGGACAGCTCGTCGACGTACTTCCACTGGCAGCTCGGCACGGCGACGTCCTACCGCGCGAGCGAGGGGCACGTTCACGCCGACGTGGGGAACTTCAACCTCTGGCGCGGCGGCCGCTGGATCTCCCGGGAGACCACCGGCTACTCGAACACCATCGCCGGCTACGCCGGCACCGACACCCGCGACACGAGCACGGGGAGCCCGGGCGGCGCGCTGGCGCACAACATCGTGGTGTTCGGGGCCCCGCTCGCGGACTGGGGTCCGCGCCTCCCCACCGTGGCGCGCGGGGACGCCGTCGTGCGCCGGCTGCAGAGCGCGCCGGGCTTCACGTACGCCGACGTCGACCTCACGAACCGCTACCTCTGGGACACCGGGCACGCGTCGCTCGAGACGGGCGACGTCGTCCACGTCGAGCGCGAGCTCCTGTTCCTGCGCGACCTCGAGACGACGGTGGTGCTCGACCGGCTCACCTCGGGGACGCCGACGAAGGGAGACGACCTCGGCAAGACCGCCGCCCAGGTGACGAACACCTTCCTCCTGCACTCCGAGGTGGCCCCGGCGCTCGAGGACCCGACGCACCTCACCCTCACGAACGGCACGCAGGTGCTGCGGGCCACCACGCTCGTCCCGGCCGCGCCTGCCGCGCGGCGCGTGATCAACGAGGGCGTCGGCGCCAACCAGGTCGGCCAGTACCGCATCGAGATCGACACGAACGGCGCGGCCCAGCGGTACTTCCTCCACGTCCTCCAGGCACGCGACGCAGGGGGCGCGGACGTCGTCGCCTCGGTGGTGGACTCGAGCCCCGGCACGCCGGCCTCGGGCACCTTCACCGTGACCCTGCACCCCGCCGTGGGCTCGGACACCGTCATCGTCTTCAACAAGGGGCAGACCAGCAGCGGCGGCACGCTCGACCTGGCCGGCGCCGGCGTCGCGGCGCTCTCGGCCGGCGTGCAGGGCATCACGTACACCGACGGCGGCCCGGTATGGGGTCCATGACGCGCATCCTCGTCCTCGCCGCCTGCGCGCTCTCCGCGTGCACGCCGGCGGAGTCCCGCCCGGTGCCGGACGCGCCGAGCGACGGCAGGCCGACGATCGCGAGCTTCACGGCGACGCCGGGGACGCTGCCGCCGGGCGGCGGCACGGTGAGCCTCTCCTGGCAGGTCGGCCAGGCCGACACCATCACCATCGATCAGGGCGTCGGCGCCGTCACCGGCGCGAGCAAGAACGTTCCCGTCGCGGCCACGACCGTCTTCACGCTCACGGCGACGAACGCGAAGGGCACGAGCACCGCGTCCACCACCGTGCGGGTGGGCAGCGGCGGCGGCGGCGGAACGGGTCGCTTCGCCGCCATGGTGGTGCCGGTCGACGGCGAGACCTTCGTCGGCTCGAACGTCGATCTGCGCCTCATCGGCGTCGGGTACGATCCGAACAACTTCGCGGCCACCGGGCCCGGCGGCGGCCGGCACCAGTCGGCCTCGCTCCAGTTCATCCTCGACGGCAACACCGCCAGCCCCATCCTCACGGTGGACGTCTCCGCGGCCGATTACTGGGTCTTCAAGGGCTTCGCGAACGGCCTCGCCCTCTCCCCGGGCACCCACACCGTCGCGGCGCGGGCGATCTACACCACGAACCCGGGCCCGGCCCAGACCGTCGACAGCTCGCCGGTGACGATCACCGTGCTCGCGGACCCGGCCTACGCCCAGGTCATCGACATGACCGGCGACCAGACGGTCGCGCAGCTCCCGTCCCTGGTCGGGACCGCGGGCGCGCGCATCCGGGTGAACGGGAACGGGCACCGCATCTTCGACGCCGCCGCCACCGCTGTTGACTGGCAGTACGTGGACTTCCACGGCATGGGGGACCCGGCCGCCCCGAGCGCCAAAGGCATCGACGTCACCACCACGGGCACGGTGACCGTCCAGAACTGCCGCTTCGACTGGTCGAACCCGAGCCGCTTCTCGATCGGCGGCACCGCCACCGCGAGCATCACCGGCAACCTGTGGCGCTCCAACATGCGCCAGCCGCTGGGGCAGCTCCCCTACGGTCCCGATTCGTTCCCGGCGGTGCAGTTCGCCGGCGCGTCCACGGGCGCGAAGACCTTCGCCGGCAACAACGTCGGAGCCGGCTGGGTCGAGTTCCAGGCCGTCAACCACTGGACCATCGGCGGGAGCACCGACGCCGACAGCAACGTCCTCATCGGCGCGCGCGTCGGCGTCTTCTTCGACTGGCAGAGCACGCAGGGGGCGTCCACCAACATCGCCATCCGGCGGAACTTCAGCCACCACATCTATTACGGCGGGTGGAGCCAGGGCTCGAACTTCGAGCTCTCGGGGAGCCCGTCCATCCTCACCGAGCACAACGTGCTCGCGAGCAGCTCCTGGACGATCCGGGGGACGGGAGGGGAGTTCCGCTACAACCTCGTCCTCGACGGAGGCGAGGACTGGATGTGGGTGAATCCCAACGCCTTCGTGCACCACAACGTCTTCGTGGGCGGGGACCTCAATCGCTCCGGCGTCTACAACACCTACGGCTACACCGGCATCCGCATCCTCAACAACACCTTCGACGGGATGAGCTCGAGCGTGGCGTGGAACGCGATCGGCTCCACCGGGAGCGAGACGGTGACCTCCAACATCTTCATGAACGTCTCCACCATCGGGGGACACTCTCCCATCGACGTGGTGAGCGGCGCGCTGGCGGCCGACTACAACCTGTTCTGGAACAGCACCGCGCCCTTCTACTCCGACGGGCGGGCGCCGGCGGCGAACGAGAAGAACCAGGATCCGATGCTGGCGAGCCCGGCAACCGCCAAGTACGAGTTCGACGAGGCGGCCGTCTGGAACCGGACCAAGACCGTGACCAGCGTGCTCCAGGACTACCGCGCCAAGTACGCCCCGCGGCCCGGCAGCCCGGTGATCGACACAGGGGACGCGGCCACGTTCGGCATCGGGAACGACATCGGCGCGATCGGCGCCGGCGCGGACAACGCGGCCGACCTCTTCGGGAAGTGAGCCCCGACGTCCCACGGACATGTGCCATCGCACGGCGGGCGATGTGCGAGACTGAGCGGCCGTGGAGACCGCCCCGGAGCCTCGACCGTCGCCGCTGCGTCAGCTCGTGCGGCGCGGCATGGCGGCGGGCCTGCCGCGCCGCCTCTTCATGACCTCCGGGCCGCCGGGGAGCCGGTCCATCGCGCTCACCTTCGACGACGGCCCCGACCCGGCGCACACCCCGGCGGTCCTGGACCGGCTGCGGGCGCACGGGGCGCGGGCCACCTTCTTCGTCGTCGGACGCAAGGCCGAGGCGCACCCCGCGCTCCTCTCGCGCATCGCCGAGGAGGGCCACGAGATCGGCCACCACTCCTGGGCGCACGCGCCGCCGCAGGAGACGTCCGCCCTCTCGCTCCTCTCCGAGGCGCGCCGCACCTCCGCGCTCCTGGAGCGCGTCGCGGGACGGCGCCCGTCCCTCTTCCGCCCGCCGCACGGCAAGCTCACGCCGGCGAAGCTCCTCGGCCTGTGGGGCCTGGGCCAGACCGTCGTGCTCTGGAATCGCGACCCCAAGGACTTCGCCCGCGGGGCGGTCGCTCCCATCCGGCGCTGGTTCGAGGAGGAGCCCCTCGCCGGGGGAGACATCCTCCTCCTCCACGACGTCCACGCCCACGTCGCGCCCGCGCTCGAAGCCCTCTTCGAGCGCGCCGCCCGGCTCGGCCTCGGCTTCGCGACGCCGGCAGAGTGGCTCCATGGCTGAGGCGCCGACCATCCTCTACTTCGGGAACGACTGGTCGGGGGAGAACCGCACCTCGAGCCACCACGTGGCGCGCTGGCTCGCCGCCCGCTACCGCGTCATCTACGTCGAGTGCCCCGGCCTGCGCGCGCCCAAGGGCACCGGGCGCGACCTGCGCAAGATCCTCCGCAAGCTCCGGCTGGCCCTCTCCGGCCCGCGCCCGCAGCCGGAGGGCCTCTCCGTGCAGACGCTCCTCCAGATCCCGCTGCACCGGTTCGAGCTCGTCCGGCGCGCGAACCGCGCGCTCATCCGGCTCTCCCTGAAGCTGCTCCTGTGGCGCCTGGGCGTGCGCTCCCCGGTGACGTGGTTCGTCGTGCCCCACCTCGCCGGCGTGGTGGGTCGCCTCGGCGAGCGGCTCTCCGTCTACTACTGCATCGACGACTACGCCTCGCTGCCCGACGTGGACGCCGACGCCGTGCGCGCCATGGACGAGGAGCTGACCCGCCGTGCCGACCTCGTGTTCGTGGCCTCCGAGACGCTCCTCGCCCGGAAGTCGGCCTTGAACCCGGAGACGCGCGTGTCGCCCCACGGCGTCGACTTCGCCCACTTCGTCCGCGCCCAGGACCCGGACCTGGCCGTGCCCGGGGACGCCGCCGCCCTGCCGCGCCCCATCGTCGGCTTCTTCGGCCTCATCGAGCGCTGGATCGATCTCGGCCTCGTGGCCTGGCTCGCCGAGCAGCGCCCGAGCTGGACCTTCCTCATGATCGGCCGCGTGGCCGTGCCCGAGGCCGAGGCGCCCCGGCGTCCCAACCTCGTCTACCTGGGCCGCCGGCCCTACGAGACCTTGCCGGCCTACGGGAAGGCCTTCGACGCCGCCCTCATCCCGTACCACCTCACGCCCCAGGTGCTGCACGCGAACCCGATCAAGCTGCGCGAGTACCTGGCCATGGGAAAGCCGATCGTGTCGGTCTCGACGCCGGAGATCGAAAAGTTCGCGGCCCACGTGCGCATCGGCCGGAGCCGCGAGGAGATGCTCGCCCACCTCGACGCGGCCGTCGCGAAGGGCCTCGAGCCGCGGCAGCGCGAGGCGCAGATCGCGCTCGCCTCGACGATGACGTGGGACGCCAACCTGAAAAAGGTGCTGGAGCAGGTCGAGCTGAGGCTCGCCCGCCCTCGGGGAGAGCCCCGTTCCCTGCGACCGGAGCCGCGACGCGGCGCGGGATGAGCGCGGCGAGCCGGCCCCAAACACGAGCGATATCGCCGGCATCGGTCCGCCCGTCCGCGCGGGCCCGAGCCGCGTCCGGGTAGAAGGGGGCTCGACAGAAAGGGGGAGACGCGTTCAAGTAGGACGTCACGCTGGGTGGATGAAGTGGCCGATCCCGGCCCTGCTCGAGTCGTCCGCAGAAGACGCCAACTACGATGGGTGGCAAGAAGCTCTTCCTCGCGAAGGTCCTCTGGCGGAGCCGGATCCTGACGGCGCTCCGGACCCTCCGCGAGCCCAGCCTGGTCGTCCTCAACTTCCACCGCGTCCGGGGAGACGGCCCCGCCCAGGTCTCCGTGTTCGAGGAGGGGGTGTTCGGGCCGAGCGCGAGCGGGTTCGAGCGCCAGATGGAGTGGGTGTCGAGGAACACCGAGGTGCTGACGGAGGGCGAGGTCATCGAGCGGTTCGACGGCGGAAGGGCATTCGGGACGCCGAGCTCACTCGTCACCTTCGACGACGGCTACATCGACAACTACGAGACCGCCTTCCCCATCCTGCGCAGGTTCGGGATCCCGGCGATCTTCTTCATCCCCACCGCGCTCATCTCCTCGCGCCAGCTCGGCTGGTGGGACATCGTCGCCTACCTGGTCAAGGGCTCGAGGAGGAGCTCCATCCGCATCGGCGACGCGGAGATCTCGCTCGCCGACCGCACGAAGGCGATCCGCGAGCTCATCGCCCGGGTGAAGCAGCGGAGCGTCGAGGCGCCGGCGTACTCGATGGAGAAGCTCGCCGAGGCCTGCGACGTTCCGCTTCCGCCGGTCGGGGTGCAGGGGCGGGAGCTCATGACCTGGGAGCAGCTCCGCGAGGTCTCACGGAGCGGGATCGCCGTCGGATCCCACACGCACACGCACCCCGTGCTCTCGAAGCTCGGGCGGGACGGCCAGCGCGAGGAGCTCCGGGTCTCGAAGGAGATCCTGGAGCGGGAGCTCGGGAAGCCGGTGCGGTCGATCGCCTACCCGTTCGGCGGAAGCCTTCACTACGGCAAGGACTCGATGTCGCTCGCCTCCGAGTGCGGATACGAGATCGGGTTCTCCTTCCACGGCCGGGCGAACCGCAGCGGGCGCATCGACCGGTTCGGGATCAGCCGCTTCCGGGCGCCGGACGAGATCGAGCTCATGGCCGCCTCCATCGTGATCCCCGAGGTCTTCGGGTAGCCATGGCCGGCGGGCACGGCGGGGGCGGGCGAGCGGCGCCCCTCCAGCGGCGCGGCTTCCTGGTGGCCGCGGCGGCGCTCCTGGCCGGCCTGGCGCTCTTCCCGCGGCGGCTCCTCTCCCTCCTCGACCGGCTCACGGAGCGCAGGGAGTTCACGGCGACGCCGCGGCTCCTGCCGCACGATCCGGCGCGCGATCGCCGCACCGTGTACGTCGCCCGCGGCGGCTCGCCGGCGGAGAACGTCGACGAGGTCCTCGCCAAGCTCGGCGGCATCGGCGCCGTGGTGGGCGCGGACGACGTGGTGCTCGTCAAGGTGTCGGCCCAGTGGTGGAACCAGGGCATGACCAACGTCGCCGCCGTGAAGCGCCTCGTCGAGCGGATCGTCTCCTCGCCCGGGTTCAGGGGCGAGGTGATCGTCTTCGAGAACACGCACTTCCGCCTCCCCGGCGGCTCGGGGCTGGCCCGGGCCTTCACGCATCCGAGCGAGCGCAACGTCGACGTTCCGGGCTGGAGCACCCTGGGCGACCTCGCCCCGCACTTCGCGGCCCTCGGCGCGCCCGTCGGCTTCGTGGGGCTGGTCGACGCCGGGCCGAGCAGCCTCGCCGGCGACGCCTGGCACGATCCCGAGCACCGGCACGGCGTCTACGGCGGCGACGGCCGCGGCCCCATCGCGCCGGGCGAGGAGCGCGACGGCTACCGCTGGGATCTCGAGCGCGCCTTCCGCGTCCGGCGGAGCGCCTTCCGCGTGGCCCAGACGCCGCTCACCTGGCCCGTGCTCACCTCGCCGCGCACCGGGACGGTCGTGGATCTCGAGCGCGGGGCGTTCCGGATCGCGGGCGGCCGCCGGGTCCCTGCGCAGGGACGGCTGCGCTGGATCAGCATGACCACGGCCAACGAGCACGCGGCGACCGGCTTCACCGGGTGCTGCAAGTCCGCCATGGGCGTCGTCGACATGAGCGCCGGCCGGCTCGGCACCGACCCGCGCGTGCGCGATTACGCTTCGGTGCACTACTTCGGCCACCCGAACGCGAGCTGGCGCATGGCGGGGCCGCTCGCCCACTTCGCCCGCCTCGTGCGCGCCCCCGACCTCTACGTCGCGGTGGCGGAGTGGGTCGGCATGACGCCCGCCGCGGGCTGGGACCCGGAGCGCGACGTGCGCCTCGAGGCGTCCTCCGCGGTCCGGGCGCGCACCGTGGCCGCGGGCGTCGATCCGGTCGCCGTCGACCAGTGGCTCGTGCGCACGCTCCTCATGCCGCGCGGCGGCGGGCGGCGGGAGCTCTACGACCTCGACGATCCCGGCTCGCTGCTCTCGAGGTTCCTGCGCGAGTACCGCGCCGTCTACGGAAGCGGCACGCTCGATCCCGCCCTCGTCGACGTGGTGTGACCGCTCTGCGCTACTCGTCCTCGTCCGCGTCGGTGAGGTAGAAGCTCTCGACGTCGGTCAGGTCGGGGGAGAGGGCCTCGCGGCCCTCGGCGAGGACGATGGTCCGATCGGCGCCGCGCCGGCGGAAGCGGAGGCGCACGAGGAGGCGGGGGATCCGCGCCGTCCCGAGGAACCGCACCGAGGCCGAGGAGCAGCCGCGCCTGCGGAGCGCGGGCAGGAGCAGGGCGAGGAGCGCCTCCAGCTCGGGCTCGGAGGCGCCGAGGAAGTCCGAGAGCTGCGCGGCGTCTCCCTGCCTCACCACGACCGCGTACGCCCGCAGGGCGCCGTCGCCGCGGCGGAGGAGCGTCGCCAGCTCGGCCCCGCCGGCCCGGGTGAAGAAGCGCCAGCGCAGGAAGTCCCGCCCGCGATCCCCGATGACGCCGTGGTGCCGGCGGGCCTCGTCGAAGAGGGCGTCGAGCCGGGCGTCGGGCTCGCTCGGGAACGCCAGCCGGAAGCGCGCGCCCGCCCGCAGCCGCGGCAGCGCCTGGAGCGCGGCGTCGGCGGCGTCGAGCGCCGCTCCGCCGATCCTCGCCAGGAGGGGCACGCGGACGCGCCTGGCGAGGTACGGGGAGAAGCGCAGGACCCTGGCGTGGCGCACCATGTCGCCCAGGGCGTGGTAGCCGAGCCGCCGGAAGAGCCCCACCGCCGCTCGGTTGGGAAACGCGTACTGGAAGTCGGACGCGCCCGCCGCGACCGCACGCGCCTGTCGCACGAGGGTCAGGGCCGGGAAATGGGTGCGGTGGTGCTTGTCGACGGAGAGGTCGGCGAGGAGCGCGACCCGGAGCGCCGCGTCGCCCCGCATCATGCGGCGAAATCCGATCCCCTGGCAGCCGACGATGGCGTCGCCGCGCTCGCTGCGCGCCCGGAGCACGATCGCCCGCCCGGGACCGGTGGGCGCGGTCCGGTAATACCAGTGGAGCTTCGCAGGCGCCCCGGCGCCCATCGAGCGCAGGTTCTCCGACCACAGCCGGACGAGGTCGTCCGCGACCGAGTCCAGGTCGCTCTCGTCGGCGGCGTAGACGGTCGAGGTCATGGGGCGGCCCGGCCAGATGAACGCCCGCGAGCCCCCGGCGTGTCAACCCGGCTGCGGCGGCCCGCCCTCGCGGAGGGCGCCGGGCGCTCGGCAGGCGGCCTCACGCCGCGAGCTGGAGGCCGACCCAGGTGACGTCGTCGAGCACGCTCTGGGCCCGGGCGCGATCCACCGCCGCCCGGATGCGGGCGTGGATGAGCCGCGGGTCGTGAGGCGCGCCCTGGACGAGGCGAAGCAGGACGTTCATCCCGTTGCGGCCGGTCGGGTGATCGAGCGCGTCGACCAGGCCGTCGGTGATGAGCAGGAGGATGTCCCTCGGCTCGAGGACGAGCTCCTCCTCCTCGTAGTCGCAGGGGAGCATGCCGAGCGGCATGCCCGACGCGTTTCCGCAGGTGAAGGCGTGGCCGTTCGCGTGGCGGACGATGAGGGGGAGGTGCCCCGCGTTCGCGACGGTCACCTTGCGGCTCCTCGTGTCGAGCCGGATGCACGACGCCGTGACGAACCGCTCGCTCTCGAGGTCGGAGAGGCCGTCGTTGACGTCCCGGAGGACCATCGAGGGCGAGCTGCCGGAGCGGAGCGCGCGCTCGATGTCGGACGCGACGCGCGACATGACGAGCGCCGCCGAGACGCCGTTCCCCGAGACGTCCCCGATGGCCACGCTGACCTTGCCGTTGCCGAGGTACCTGACGCTGTAGAAGTCGCCGCCCACGTCGAGCGCCGGGAGGTACTCGCTGTAGGCCGTCACGCCCGCGTTGGGCGGCAGGCGGCTGCTCATGAGGCCCCGCTGGACGCGGCGCGCCGCCTTGCGGTCGAGATCGACGCGCGCCCGCACGAGGTCGGCCTGGTTCACGTCGAGGCGCTGGAGCGCGAGCGCGAGCAGCGCGGCGATCCCCTCGAACGCGACGAGCTCCATGTGCGTGAAGTCCGCCTCCCCCGGAGCCCGCTCGATCGCGAGGACGCCGGCGAGCTTGTCGCCCGCGTCGAGGAGCGGCGCGCTCATGATCGACCCGCCCGTCGATCCCTGGGCGGGGAAGGCGTGCGACGCCGTGGGAACGAGGTGCGCGGCGCGCAGGCGGGACAGCAGCGACGCGAGCAGGACCCTGCCGCCGCTCGTCCGGCCCTGGCAGCCGTCCAGCACCGGCACGAGGTCGCCGCGGCCGTCGTGGAAGAAGAGCTCGAAGCGGACGTTGCCGCCGAAGAGGTCGAGCAGGATGGCCGGAAGGGCGTCGCGCAGATCCGCGAACGTCCGCGCGGTCAGGATGCGCACGGGCGTCCGCGAGAGGATCCCGGATCCCTCCCACGACGACGCAGATGTACGGACATGGTTGGTGCTCAACACGCTGCTGCCCCCGGTACCGATCGAACTCGACACGAGTAACACAGCTCTGATCGAAATGGTGTGGCCAGATGTGGACGCAACCGCCCCACGGTCATAGGACATCGCACATAGGTACTTTGTGACATCCCTCACAAAACGACGTGTCGAGCCGCGCGATTGCGAGCGCGCGCGCCGACCCATTCCGTTCGGGCGGGAACTTTCCGGGGGAGAGAGCGCGCGCCGCGCCGCCCATGCAGCGCCGCCAACGTCCTTCGGATCCCGGGCGCGCGTGCGCACCTTCGGCCGGATCTAGCGGCGCGCTCCGGACGGCGGGGCGGGCGGGACCCGGTCGATCACCGTGCGCAGGGCAGGCGACGGCGGACGCGGCGCGGCGCGCACCAGGAGTGCGTGGAGGAGCTGGGTGGAGAGGACGCCCACGAGCGCCATGTTGTCCGCGTTGGAGAGCGGGCCCGCCCCTTCGCCGTGCGACCGGCACTTTCGCCACAGGCTCTGGACGGCCCGGGGCTGGAACACCGACGCCTCCGCCACGGCCGCGGGGCGCAGGACCTCCTCGACCCATTCCGGTGCGCCCGCGCCGACGAAGGAGAGCGCGTCGGGGGCGCGGTAGGGCTGCTTCTTGCGCCGCAGGATCGACGGCGGCACGAGGCCCGCGGCCGCGCGCTTCAGGACGTGCTTCTCGTCGAGGATGCGGAGCTTGTGCTCCGCGGGGAGCGAGTCCGCGAGCGCCACGACGTCCACGTCGAGGAACGGGAACCGCCCTTCCACCGAGTGCGCCATGAGCATCCGGTCGCCCTGCGACGAGAGCAGGTATCCGGAGAGGAGGGTTCGCACCTCCAGGTACTGATCCTGCGCCAGGAACGACCAGCGCTCGAAGTCCGCGGGGAGCGAGCCGAGCAGGCGCGCCACCACGTCGACTCCCTGCGCGGCGGCCCGCACGCCGGGATGGAGGAGCCGCTGCAGGGCTGCCGCCGACCGCCAGCGGATGTCGTGCGCGAACCCCGGCGCGCGCCAGCGCTCCCTCCCTCTGCCGAAGAACGCCTCCGCCATCGCCTGCTGGGCCACCGGCGAGCGCGCCAGGTAGGGATAGAGCCTGTGGAGGAGCCTGGGCCGGAGCGTCGAGCCGGGCCGGCGTCCCCAGAACCGCCGGACCCTGCCCTCCCGGAAGAGGTCGTAGCCGGCGAACATCTCGTCCGCGCCCTCGCCGGTGAGCACCACCTTGATCCCGGCCTCGCGGACGAGCCGCGAGAGGAGGAAGAGCGGCGCGGGCGCGGTGCGGAGCAGGGGCCGCTCCGCGTGCGCCACGACGTCCGGGAACGCGGCGGCGATGTCTCGACGCCGCACCATCACCTCGTGGTGATCGCTCTCGATCTGCCGCGCCACCTCGCGCTGGTACTCGGTCTCGTCGTACTCCGCGTCCTCGAAGCGGATGGAGAAGGTGAGGAACTTCTCACCCTTCACGCGGCGGCCCAGGGCCGCGACGAGCGAGCTGTCGAGGCCGCCCGAGACGTAGCTTCCCACCGGGACGTCGGAGCGCAGCATCCGCAGGCGGACCGCCTGCTCCAGGGCGTCCCGCACCCGCTCGGCGGCCTCGTCCACCGATCCGCCGAACGCGCCGCGGCCTTCGACGGGATAGGACGGCGCCCAGAACGCGCGATCGGCCGTGCCGCGGGGCGACACCGTGCGGACGTGCCCAGGCTCGAGCTCCGCCACGCCGCGGAACACGGACTGCGGCGGCACGACGGTCCAGAACGTGAACGTCTCCGCGAGGCCGACGGCATCGAGGGCGCGCGGCAGGCCCGGCGCCCCGGCGAAGAGCGCCTTCACCTCGCTCGCGAACCAGAGGCGCCCCTCGTGCTCGCACAGGTAGAGCGGGCGGACGCCGAGCCGGTCGCGCGCCAGGACGAGCTTCTGCTGCGCGCAGTCCCAGAGGGCCACCGCGAACTGCCCGTTGAACCGGGCGAAGGCGCCGTCTCCCCAGGCCTCGTAGGCGTGGACGATGACCTCGGTGTCGCTCCTCGTCCGGAAGCGGTGGCCGAGGCCGAGGAGCTCCTCGCGCAGCTCGACGTAGTTGAAGATCTCGCCGTTGAAGGCGATCCAGAGCGAGCCGTCCTCGTTCGAGAGGGGCTGCTGCCCGGTGGCGAGGTCGATGATGGAGAGGCGGGCGTGGACGAGGCCGGCGCGCGTGTCGCGATAGAGGCCGAACTCGTCCGGGCCGCGGTGGCGCAGGGCGCCCGCCATGGCGCCGAGGTCCTCCAGCGACGGAGGCGCGAGCCCGTCGCGGAGGGCGACGACGCCTCCGATGCCGCACACGATCAGCTCTCCCGCGTCGGTCCGGCGAGCAGCGGCGCCTGGTGCAGGTACCGGCTCACGCGCCGCTTCGCCTCGATGTCGCGGTACACCCGCTCGACCTGCGCCGGGGTGAGCCCGAGCACGGCCGCCGCCTCCGCGGCGGGAGTCTCGTGGTCGTGGGCCCAGAGGCAGAGGTCCATCGCGTGATAGGGGAGCGCGAAGTAGAACTCCTCCTGGGTCTGCGGCAGCGAGAACGTGTCCGTCGTGGGCGGGCGGCGGCGGATCTCCTCGGGGACGCCCAGGTGCTCGGCCAGCGCGAACACCTGCGTCTTGTAGAGGTGCGCGATGGGCTTGAAGTCCGCGGCGCCGTCCCCCTGCTTCACGAAGAACCCCTGGTCGTACTCGAGGCGGTTCGGCGTGCCCGCCACGGCGTAGTGGAGGCGGTCGGCGTGGTAGTACTCCATCATCTTGCGGGCGCGCTGCTTGAAGTTCGTGGCCGCCACCATCTGCAGATAGGCCGCCGGGGGCATGCGCGAGCTGCGCTGCCTGCCCTCGGGGTCCTGCACCACGAGCGTCGTGATGTTGAGGCGGTCCGATTCCAGGATGGAGGGGAGGACGAGCTTGCAGCGCCAGCCGTCGCCGTATTCCGGGAAGACCATGCGGATCGCCTCGAGCTGGCGCGCGTAGCAGCCGAGGCCCTCCAGCGCGGGCGCGATGTTCTCGATCTCGTGCCGGATTCCGAGGTGCTCCACCAGCATGCGGCCCAGGCGCAGCGCGTCTCCGGACGAGTCGCGCTCCGGCATGAGGAGCCCGAGCACGCGATCCGGGCCCAGGGCGCGCACGCACAGGGCGGCGACCACCGAGCTGTCGATGCCGCCGGAGAGGCCCACCACGGCGCCCCGCCGCCGCAGGACCTCGAGGACCTGCTCGCGCACCGACTTCGCGACCCGCTCCGCTGCGTCGGCCGGATCGATCCGCAAGACCTCTCTCGAGAACATGCGGGGCAGTATTGCACAGGTCCTGCCGCGTCCGGCTCGCGCGTGCGCTCCCTCGGCCGCGTCATCCCTTCGTGACGGAGCCGCGCGCCCTATCCCGGAATCGAGGGACCCGCTCGAAGGGTGAGACGAAAAGTGAAGCACCCCGTGGTCGTGGGACGGCCGAGTCACGAAACGTCGAGCCGACATTCCTCTATGCTTGTAAGCCCCGTGACCGATCTGCCCTTCGTAACCGTCGCGATGCCCTGCCTCGACGAGGAGAGGTACATCGAGGCGTGCCTGCGCAGCGTCCTCGCGCAGGACTACCCGCCCCATCGCCTGGAGATCCTCGTGGCGGACGGCCGGTCCACCGACGGTACGCGCGCCCTCGTCACGCGCATGGCCGCGGCGGACCCGCGCATCGTCCTCGTCGACAACCCCGGTCGCCTCCAGGCCGCGGGGATGAACGAGATCATCCGGCGCTCGCGAGGGGACGTGGTGGTCCGCATGGACGTCCACTGCGAGTACGTCCCCGACTACGTCCGCACCTGCGTCGAGGTCCTGGAGCGCACCGGCGCCGACAACGTGGGCGGCGCCCAGCGCGCCCGCGCCACCACGCCCTTCCAGCGGGCGGTGTGCGCCGCGCTCTCGAGCCCGCTCGGCGTCGGCGGCGCGAGCTACCGCTCCGCCGAGAACGAGGGCTTCGTCGACACCGTGTTCCTCGGCGCCTTCCGCCGCAACGTCTTCGAGGAGGTCGGGCTCTACGATCCGGGCGCCGTGACGAACGAGGACGCCGAGCTGAACCAGCGCATCCACGCCGCCGGAGGGCGGGTGTACCTGTCGCGAGACATCGTGGTGTTCTACGCGCCCCGCGACTCGGCCGGCGCGCTGGCGAGGCAGTACTACCGCTACGGCCGGGGCCGCGCCCGGACCCTGCTCAAGCACCGGAGGCTCCCCTCTCCGAGGCCGCTCGTCCCGTTCCTCATGGTGGTCGCCGGCGCGGCGCTCCTCGCCACCTCCATGCTGCATCCCTTCGCCGCCGTCGCCTTCGCGGCCTACGCGGCGCTCACCGGGGTCGAGGCGGTTCGCGTCAGCCCGAGCCTCGGCGCCCGCGGGATCGCGGCGGTGTGGGCCATCTTCCCGCTCCTGCACGTCTCGCACGGCGTCGGCTTCGCCGCCGGCCTCGTGCAGTACCTGAGGCGGCCCGACTGGCGCGAGCCGGGGCGCGTCGCCTCGCGGGTGGCCGTCTCGCCCGTCACCCGGAGGAGCGTGGGGTGAGCCCCGGTCCCGGTCCCGAAGGAGAAGGCATGACGCCGTACGTGCCCGCCATGAACTGGAAGGTCCGGATCGCCAAGAGGGCGCTCGACGTCGCCTTCTCGGCCATCGGCCTGCTCCTCGCCGCCCCGCTCTTCCCGATCATCGCCTTCGCCATCAAGCTCGACTCGCCCGGCCCCGTCTTCTACCGGCAGCGGCGCGCCGGGGCGCTCGTGGGCGTCGAGCGGCGGAACGGCCGGCAGTACCTCCAGTTCCTCGAGTTCGAGATGCCGAAGTTCCGGACGATGTGCGACGACGCCGAGAGGATCACGGGGGTGGTGCTGGCGCAGAAGGGCGATCCGCGCGTGACGAGGGTGGGGCGGTGGCTGCGCAAGACCCGCCTCGACGAGCTCCCCCAGCTCTGGTGCGTGCTGCGAGGCCACATGAGCCTCGTGGGGCCCCGCCCCGAGCGGCCCAGGCTCCTGCGCGACTTCGCCTTCGCCATCCCGCTCTTCGAGGAGCGGATGCGCGGCGTGAAGCCGGGGCTCACCGGCTTCGCCCAGATCAACCTCGGCTACAGCGGCGACGCGCCGCCCGGAAGCGAGATCGCGCGCGTGCAGGCCATGCTCACCAATCCGTTCAAGGTGGACGGCGCCGAGGGCGCGCTCGCCGACGACATGCGGCTCAAGCTGCTCTACGACCTCGCCTACGGCGCGGCGCTCGACGACCTCAAGACCTACCTCGTGACCGAGGCGGAGATCATCTTCAAGACGCCGGCGGTGATGCTGCGGGGCATCGGGCTCTGACATCCACATGCCCGTGATCCGTCTCCAGATCCCGTGCTCGCTCGAGTACCGGGACCTCGCCATGCGCCTCGTCTCGGGAGCGTGCGAGCTCATCCACGGGCGCGAGCGCGACGCGGCCGCCGGCAAGTGGCTGCGGGACCCCGAGTTCGACGACAAGGTCATCTCCGGCTTCGGAGAGGCCTTCACGAACATCGTCCTCCATGGCGGCAGGAGCGACGGCGAGAACATCGAGATCGAGATCGAGCCGCACCCCGATCACCTGACCATCCGGCTCATGGACCACGGCAAGCCCTTCGCGCTCTCCGCCGTGCCGGCGCCCGACCTCGACGCGCTGCCGGAGTCCGGGATGGGCCTCTACATCATGAAGTCCTGGATGGACGAGGTGTCGTACGAGCCGGGCTCCCCGAACGTCCTCTCCATGACGAAGAACGTGGGCGGGTTCTCGCGATCCGACGACGGCAAGGAGACGGTCCTCCGCATCGAGGGCGTGCTCGACGCGGTCACGGCCCCGGACATCCGCCCGACCATCGAGGCGCTCGTCTCGGAGCGGCGCAGGTCCATCACCGTCGATCTCTCGTCGCTGCGGCTCATCGACAGCTCGGGCGTGGGCGTCATCGTGAGCCTCTTCAAGCGGTGCAAGGCCTTCGGCGGCGAGGTGCGCGTGGCCGGCCTGAAGGATCAGCCCCTCTCCATCTTCAAGCTGCTCCGCCTGGACCGCGTGTTCGATCTGCGCTGAGCGCTAGAAGCGGACCGCGTGGGCCTTCGCGGCCTGGGCGCGGAACGCATCGAGCCAGCGCGGTCCGCTCATCCGCTCGGCGATGGCGACGGCGAGGTGCTGCGGCGCGACGCCCATGGGCCGGTTCCTGCCGAGCCCCTGGAGGCACGAGGGGCAGTTCGTGAGGACCGTGGCCCGCGCCGCGCCGCGCATGGCCTCGGCGAGGGCGCCGCGCTTCCGGTGCAGCATGGCGTCCGTGATGTCCGGCCTGGAGAGCGCGAGCGTGCCGGCCTCCGAGCAGCAGTGGGGCACCGCCTCGACGGCGCCGAACCCGCCCAGCCGGGCCAGGACCTCCGGCCCCTTGCCCGCGAGCGAGTCGTGGCAGGGCGGGTGGTAGAGCAGGCCCTCCGCCCCGTTGCCGTCGAGCCGGAGGCCGCGCTCCGCGGCGTAGGCCGCCAGGTCCGCGAGCCGGCCGCCGAAGATCTTTCCGGCGTCCATGGCCTCGAGCCCCTCGCGGCAGGTGCCGCAGGTGACGACGCAGGCGTCGAAGTCGAGGTAGGAGAACATCTCGCGGATCTGCGTGAAGAGGATGGTGTCCCGCAGCACGTTGCGCGAATGCTGGCCGGTCCGGGCGTTGAAGTGCGCGGGGAAGCCGCAGCACAGGAAGGGCGGGGGCAGGACGGCCCGCATCCCCAACCGGACGAGGACGTGCAGGGCCGCCATGGAGACGTGCGACTGGAGCCGCTCCGAGCCGCAGCCCGGGAAGTAGAAGACGGTGGACCGCGCCTCGCCCTCGGGCTCGAAGACGAGCACGTGGTCCGGCTCGCAGGCGGGGACCACGTCGCGGAGCGTCTCCGCGGGGACCCGGTTCACGGGCGAGCGGAGCATGGTGAGCGCGTAGGACGCCGGGGCGCCGCCCGCCGGCTGGAAGGGAGCGGTCGCGGCGCAGCCGGCGCGCTGCAGGGCGCCGCCCAGCCGCACCACCGTGGAGCGGAAGAGCCCGTTGAACGCGGGCGAGCGGCTGTCCAGGTACGCGAGCGTGGCCTTGGCGGCGGCGGTGGTGGTCTTGTAGCCCCAGCTCGCCAGGATGCGCTTCTCCAGCACCGAGACCTCGCCGGAGTCGATGTCGACGGGGCAGGGCTCGAGGCACTTGTGGCAGCCGGTGCAGTGGTCGGCCACGTCCTCGAGCCGGCGCAGGAGCTCGAAGCGCGTCGAGCGCTCGCGCTGGGCGTCGTAGAGCAGGGCCTCGATGAGGGAGCCGATGGCGAGGTTCTTGTTGCGCGGGTGGAAGAACATCCCGCGCGCCGGGTGGTACACGCAGCAGTCCGGCTTGCACTTGCCGCAGCGCACGCAGTGGGCGATGGCCTTCGCCAGCTCCTCGAGCTGCCCGTGCTGGAGGATGCGCGCCTCGAGCTCGAGCAGGTTGAAGGAGGGCGTGAAGATCCGGTCCAGGACCGCGAGGTCCTCGAGCTTCCCGGGGTTCATGAGGCCGCCCGGGTCCACCTCCCTGCGGTGGGCGGAGAGGGCCAGGATGCGCTCGCGCTCGAGGTACTTGAGCTTCGTGACGCCGATGCCGTGCTCGCCGGAGACGACGCCGCCGAGCGCGACCACCTTCTCCATGACGCGGTCGATGACCTCCTCGGCGCGCCGGAGCATGGGGCGGTCGTTCGAGAGGACGGGCACGTTCACGTGCACGTTGCCGTCGCCCGCGTGCATGTGCGTGGCGAGCACGATGAGCCGGTCGCGGATCTCGCCGTGCGCCCGCTCCAGGGCGCGGGTGAGATCGGGGAAGCCGCGCACGAGCTGGGAGATCTCGCCGTGGAGCGCGCTCAGGATCGAGAGCGAGCGCAGCTCGGGGCCGCCGGCGGCCCGGATCGCCTCGCGGGCGCGCAGGAGCCGCTCCAGCGCCGCCGGGAGCTTCGCGGCGAGCCGCTCCGGATCGTCGGGCGGCGGCTCGGCGTCGCGCAGGATCTCCGCGGCCCGCTCCACGAAGCGGGCCTGCGCCCACCGCTCCTCCTCCACGTTGGTGGCCTCGATGAAGCGGGCGAACTCGGCGAGCGCCTCGAGGGGGAGGACGACGTCCTCGTTCATCTTGAAGGCGTTGGTGCGCCGCGCGATGGCGCCGAGCTTCTTGCGGTCCGCCCAGAAGCGCTTCCCCTCGGCCGCGTCGCGCGCCTCGAAGAGGAGCGTGTTCGGGTGGGCCGCGAGGATCCTGCGGATCCGCTCGATGCCGCGCTCCGCCTGGTCGGGGGCGTGGCCCACCACGTCCACGAGGAGCACGGCCTTGGGCGTCTCGGCGCGCGGCGCCTTCACCTTGTACTGGATGGCCCGCACGTACTCGTCGTCGAAGTGCTCCAGGGCGGAGAGCGCCTCCCCGCCGCCGTTCGGGAACGGGAACGCCCGGGCGAGCTGCAGGATGACGCGCGAGGCCTCGTCGAAGTCGGGCCCGAAGAACTCGAGGCAGAGCGTCCGCCTCACCTCGTACTCAGGGTAGAGGACGAACTCGGCCGAGGTGATGACGCCGTCGGTCCCCTCCTTCTGGAGCCCGGGGAGGCCGCCCAGCGCCTTGTCGGTGATGTCCTTCCAGAGCCCCTTCTTGCGGATCTCGCCGCCGCGCAGCTCGATGCGCCGCACGCGCGCGCCGCCGTCGTCCTCGACGTCGAACACCACCGCGTCGCCCGGCAGGATCTTGCGGAGCGGGTGGTCCACGCGCCGCACGGTCCACGAGCGCCCCGAGGGCATGGCCATGCGCCAGGAGACGAGGTTGTCGATGCAGGTGCCGTAGAGGACGCAGTCCTTGCCGCCGGCGTTCTCCGCGATGTTGCCGCCCACGGTGCAGGCCCAGGCGCTCGTGGGATCGGTCGCGAACACGAGGCCGCGCTCGGCCGCGTGCTCCATGGCCTTCTCGGTGACGACGCCGGCCTCGAGGGCCAGCACCTTCGCCCTCGCCTCCCGGCCCTCCACGCGGAAGCTGCGCTCCTCCACGCCGCGGATGCGGTTCAGCTTCTCCGTGTTCACGACGACGCAGCCGGGCCGGAGCGGCACGGCCCCGCCGGTGAGGCCGGTGCCGGCCCCGCGCGGCACGGCGCGCAGGCCCAGCCCGGCGATGGCGGCGAGGAGCGGCGCCACCTGCTCCTCGGCGCCGGGCATCACCACCGCCACGGGCAGGTGGAGGCGCCAGTCCGTCGCGTCCGTGGCGTGGGACACGAGCGTGAACGGATCGAAGAGGACGGCGTCCTTCCCGACGATCGCCCCCAGCTCGCGGAGCATGCGGCGCCGCTGCTCGGGGGCGCCCTCCACCTCGGCGCGGAACGCGGCGAGGAGCTTGCGGCACTCGGCGAGCACGTCTAGGACGCGCGCCTCGCCGTTGGCGTTCCGGTCGACGAGCCCGAGGTCCTTCTCGATGTCGCCGAAGAAGCGGCGGCGGCGCCGGGCCGACTCGACGAGCTCCTGGAAGAGGAAGGGGTTCCGGCGGTGGATGAGGATCTCGCCGAAGAACCGCATGAGGAGGCGTGCGCTCCTCCCCGTGACGCGCCGCTCCCGGAGCTCCTCGAGCTTCTGCCAGACGGCCGGGCCGAGCAGCAGCGAGATCGCCTGCCGGTCGTCCGCCGACGTGTAGTTGAACGGGATCTCGCGGGGGGCTGCGGCGGGTTTCATCTGCGAACGCGGGAAGATAGCAGATCCGCGGTCACGGACGCGAACCCTGTCTCCGGGTCCGGGGACTTCCTGAGAGGGAGGATAAGAGGATTCATATCGTTTACGGACCGGGGCGGAGGAAGAGGGGACCGGATGCCGGTGGCATGGCACCCGTCGCTGGCGAGCGGAAACGCGACGATCGATGCCCAGCACCAGGAGCTCCTGAGGCGGCTCGCCGACCTCGTGGAGGCGCTCGAGTCCGGGCGGCGCCACGAGATCGCGGGCCTGTTCGCGTTCCTCGGCGACTACGTCGTCGATCACTTCGACGCGGAGGAGCGGGCCATGGAGCGGTCCGCCTATCCGGGGCGCAACGTCCACGTGGCCGCGCACGCCCGCTTCGTCCGCCAGTACGCCGAGCTCCGCGAGATGTACGAGCAGGTGGGCCCCTGCGCCGCCATCGCCGTGAAGACGGCCACCTGGATCCAGGACTGGCTCGAGTCGCACATCTACGGCGCGGATCGCGCGCTGGCCCGCCACCTGCGCGACGTGGGCGACGACGTCGAGTGATCCAGCGCAAGCCGTTCGGGACTTGCCGCTCCGTGCTCGCTGTGGTTCGTATCGGCCTCAACATGGCTCTCCTGAGGTGGACCGAGGACCTGTCCGTGGGCGTCGACGAGATCGACGAGCAGCATCGCGAGCTCTTCCGCCGCGCGGCGAGGCTCCTCGAGGGCCTGAAGAAGGGAGAGCCGGAGGAGATCGGCGGCCTCATCGATTTCCTGCACGAGTACGCGGTCGCGCACTTCGGGGCCGAGGAGGAGCACATGCGCAAGACGCGCTACCCCGGCTACGTGCGCCACAAGGCCGAGCACGACCGCTTCATCTCGGACCTGCTCGCGCTCGCGAGCGAGCACGATCGCAAGGGCGCCGGAGCGTTCATGGCGCTCAAGGTGAACCACTGGCTCGCGCAGTGGCTGAAGGAGCACGTCTCCGGAACGGACGCCGACCTGGGGAAGTTCCTCCTGCGGCGGACGGCATAGGCTCGACGAGGGGAGCGCGCGATGTCGCCCATCCAGTGGAGCCCGGCGCTCGCGGTCGGAGTCCCCGAGATCGACGCCCAGCACCAGGAGCTGTTCCGGCGCGCCGAGCGCCTCGTCACCGCGCTGCGGGCCGGCGATCGCGCGGAGGTGGCGCCCCTCATCCGCTACCTCGGCGACTACGTCGTCGAGCACTTCGCGGCGGAGGAGCGCTTCATGCACGAGATCGGCTTCCCGGGTCTCGAGGCCCAGCGCGCCGCCCATCTCGCCTTCCGCGAGGACTTCGCCACCATGGTGGCGGACTACGAGCGAAAGGGCCCGACGCCCCTCGTCGCGCTGACGCTCCACAACTGGCTCTCGGACTGGCTTCGCAAGCACGTGGGCGGCATGGACGTCGAGATCGGCCGCTTCGCGGCGGCGAAGCAGGGGCGCTGACGGCTCGGCGTGTGCGCGAGGCATTCGCGCTCGAGGGCTCGCCGGCGCCCCGCCGGCGCGAGACCGAGCGGTAGGCGCTCCGGGCTCGCGAGGGCCGAGGCGCGCTTGCCTCGTCGTGGGCCCCCGGCGACCTGTCTCCGATTCGTGGGACACGCTCGTCACGACTTCGTCCCCGACCGACGCAGGCGGCGACGCCCATCGCTCGTCGAGCCTGCAAGCCGGGGCGATCCCGCGATCCCGATCGCGCCCGGCTCTCCGAGGTGCGGGTGAAGGAGGGAGACCTATGGTCCTAGCACTCCGGGACGGGTGTTGAGTTCCTTGACGCTGCGTGCTTCACGCTTGGTGTGGCCACTGCGGGGATTCCCCTCCCGGTCATCGCGCGCAGCGGCGGTGCGCCGCATCTCCCGTCGATGCCGGGGGTGGACGGCTTCTTCGACTCCGTCGCGAACGGATCCGTCCGCGAGGCGGTGGCGTGCCTCGCAGAGGGCGCCACGATCGACGATCCGGGCGAGGGGAGGATCTCGGGCAGGCGCGGCCTCGAGCGCTGGGTCGCGGGCGTGCACGCCTGGCTCGAGGGCCTCTCGGCGCGCCCCGAGCCGGTTCGCCTCACGGCGGAGGGCCGCCACGCGGTGCTGGAGCGAACCCTCCACATCCGCGTGGACCGGGAGCGGCGCCAGCTTCCCGTCGCCGTGGCGGCGGACCTGTACGCCGACGGCCGCCTCGCCGCCGTGCGCGTCTATCATTCCTTCTGGACGCTCGAGCGCGGTCACCGCGTGCGCGGGCGGCTCCTGCCGGCGCGCAGGGGCCTCGCCCTCCGCCCGCCCTTCGACGCCTACCACCGCGCGCTCGCGGAGGGCGACGTGGAGGCCGTCCTCGCCTGCTTCGCGCGGGACGGGACGGTGCGCGAGCCCGCCGGCGAGCCCTTCCTTCACCGGGGGCTGCGGGGGCTCCGGCGCCTGTACGGCACCATGCTCATGAACGGCGGCATCCCTCTCGAGCACGCGCGCGCCAGCGACGACGGCGTGGCCTGCGCGCTCGAGTACACGGTGGTGCGCTGGGGCCGGACGGAGCTGCCGCCGCAGGCCGGCGTGGCGGTCTACGAGCGCGACGCGAGCGGCCTCATCCGCGCTTCGCGCATCTACGACGACGTCGATCCGCCTCGCGAGTGACCGCAGCTCGCCGGAGCAGGCGCTCGCCCCCTCGCCCGCGCCGGCACCCCAATCCGCCCCGCCAGTCCCTCGTGGGTCCGGTGGACCTCCATGCCCGCGGGACGCCATGGGAGGCCGCCGGTGCTGACATATCGGGCAGGCGCCGTTAATTACAGCGTGGGAGCGGGAAGGGCCCCGACCAGCGGGGCCAGGAGAAGGCATGTCTGCGACGCAGGCCTCGACGAGCGAACCCTCCGCACGCCCCGCCGCGCGCGGGCCGGTCGTGAACGATTTTTCGATCCAGGTCGCGACCGCGAACGGTTCCGGGTCCCAGTCCTCCAACACGGTCCTGCTGCGGGCCATCTTCCAGATGGGCGTGCCCGTCTCGGGGAAGAACCTCTTCCCGTCGAACATCGCCGGCCTCCCGACCTGGTACACCATCCGCGCCTCCAAGGACGGCTTCATCGCGCGCAAGAAGGAGATCGACGTCCTCGTGGCGATGAACCCCGAGTCGGCGCGCGACGACGCCCTGGCGCTCGCGCCGGGGTCCGTCGCCATCTACGACGCGCCGCTCGCGCTCGAGCGGATCCGCGAGGACCTCGTCCTCTACCCGGTCCCCTTCGACAAGCTCGTCGAGCCCGTGACGTCGGAGCCGAAGCTCCGCAAGCTCCTGCGCAACATGGCCTACGTGGGCGTGCTCGCGCGCCTCCTCTCCGTCGAGATGGCGGAGGTCGAGGCGGCCATCGCCAAGCAGTTCGGGAAGAAGGCGAAGGCCCGCGACCTCAACGTGGCGGCCGCGCGCGCCGGCTTCGAGCACGCGGCGACGATCGAGAAGCGCGATCCGTTCGTGGTCCGCCGCATGGACGCCACCAAGGGCAAGATCATCGTGGACGGGAACGCCGCCTGCGCCATCGGCGCCATGTTCGCGGGCGTGACCGTCGTGACCTGGTATCCCATCACGCCGTCGTCCTCGCTCGTCGAGACGCTCATCTCGTACCTGCGCAAGTACCGCATCGGCCCCGACGGGAAGGCCACCTTCGCGGTCGTGCAGGCGGAGGACGAGCTCGCCGCCGTCGGCATGGTGATCGGCGCGGGCTGGGCCGGCGCGCGGGCCATGACCGCGACCGCCGGCCCCGGCATCTCGCTCATGAGCGAGTTCGTCGGCCTCGGCTACTACGCCGAGGTGCCGGCCGTGATCTTCGACGTGCAGCGCGTCGGGCCGTCCACGGGCCTCCCGACGCGCACGGCGCAGGGGGACGTCCTGTCCACCGCGTTCCTCTCGCACGGCGACACCCAG
>DATDDC010000720.1:0-2556 GCA_036523995.1 Anaeromyxobacter sp. | reverse complement strand
CCACCTCGACGATGGTCGTCATGTTGCGGCCCGGGCGGACCGGCACGATGAGCATCGGGATCTCCACGTCGAGGATCCGGAACTTCTTCTCCTCGACCCCGAGCCGGTCGTACTCGACGTTGGGGTCCCACTCCACGAGCTCCAGCACGATCTCGATCTTCTTGCGCTCGCGGATGGCGGCCACGCCGAAGAGGTCCTTGATGTTGATGATGCCGAGGCCGCGGATCTCCATGTGGTGCTTGATGATCTCGGAGCCCGCGCCGTGGACGGAGTCCGGCGAGCTGCGCTTCACGTCCACGATGTCGTCCGCCACGAGGCGGTGGCCGCGCATGACGAGGTCGAGGGCGATCTCGCTCTTGCCGATGCCGGACTTGCCCAGGAGCAGGATGCCCACGCCGAACACGTCGAGCAGCACCCCGTGCATCGAGGTCTGCGCGGTGAGCACGTCCTCGAGGTAGTTCTGCACGCTCTCGATGAAGGTGGAGGAGAGGTGGGTGGTGCGGAGGATGGGGATGCCCGCGGCGTCGGCCGCGGCGGCCATCTCGGCGGGCACGTCGAGCCCCTTGGTGACGACGAGGCACGCGATGTCCTGGGAGAAGAAGTTGCGGAGCACCTCCAGGGCGCGCTCCCGCGGCAGGGTCTCGAGGTAGCTCATCTCGGTGTTGCCGAAGACCTGCACCCGCTCCTTGTGCAGGTACTCGGTGAACCCGGCGAGGACGAGACCCGGCTTCTGGATGCGCGACGAGCTGACGCGGCGGGAGAGCCCCTGCCTGCCCGCCACGAGCGAGAGCCGCAGATCGAACTTCTTGTCGTCGAGGAGCGCCCCGACCCGGATGGCGTCCATTTCCGCGGGAGTGTAACCCGCGGCCCGCGGGCCCCGCTACTTCGGGGGCTCGGCCAGGAGCGCGTCGGCGAGGCCCGGCAGCGCGTCCAGGAAGGCCTCCTCGCCCGCTCCGCGGAGCCTCTCGGAGACCGACGCGGCGGCGGCAGCCCGCCTGGGATCGAGCGCCGACAGGTTCACCACGAGCGAACCGCCCACCCGGCCGAGGCTGCCGTGCACCACCCGGTCGGCGCCGAGCGCGCCGCCGATCTCGGCCAGGCAGCCACCTTCGGAGCACCCCAGCATCTGCCGCGTCTTCTCGACCCCGAGGAGCGCCGACACGTCCGACTGGGTCAGCACCGAGATGCCCGCGCGCTTGCGCAGCTCTCCGGCGAGCGCGTCGCCGAGGAGCTGGGCCGTCTCCTTCGAGACGCCGCCCAGCGCGGCCAGCGGGAGGACGACGACCTTGACGGCGCGCCCGGCGCGCGCCGAGGCGGGGCGGGCGCACAGGACCCTCACCGTGGTCGGCTCCCACACCGGCGCGTGCAGCAGGCCCAGCCCGCCGAAGGAGGTGAGCACCTGCCCGAGCCAGTTCGCGAAGGTGGTCTGGTTCTCGACGCGGGCGACGCCGGACGGGCACATCTCCGCGAGGTTCACCGCTCCGGACGCGGCGAAGGTTCCGCCGAGGATCCCGTGGTGCCACACCTCGCGAGGCGACCCCGCCTCCGGCAGGGCCGACCTCCGCTCGTAACGAAGGGTGTAACAGCCCGACAGCACGGCAACCGCGAGCGCGAGGAGAGCGGCGCGCCTCACCGCGGCACCTCCGCGCACTCGACGACGACGCGGCGGGGCGCCCAGATGCCGATGGTGGCGACCTCGGCGATCCAGTGGATCGCGCCCGCCTCATTCCGGAAGGACGCGACGCCCTCCGGACAGGCGGCGTCGAGATCGACGCGCGGCTTCCCCGCGAGGCCCCACAGGAAGAAGTGCACCGTGGTCTCCCACCTGCGCTGCGAGGCGGGGCGTCCCGCGTCGTAGCGCACGCTGTGGCACGCGGCGAGCAACAGGGCTGCCGCGGCGATCGCTCTCGTCGTCATCTCGGGTCGGCTTCCTCCCGGCCGGAGCGTACGAGACTCCTCGGGCGCTCGCCAGCCCGTCCCATCCCCGGTGGGGGTTTCCACAGAGTCTCCGCCCCCGCTGCTCGCGTTGACGCTATGCTGCGGCGGTCACTAGATTGCCGCGCCCATGCGCCTCAAGGTCCTCTACCACGGTAACTGCTTCGACGGCTGCGCCTCCGCCGCGCTGTTCGGCAGGTTCTTCGTGGAGCGCGAGGGCGCCCGGCTCGACGCCGTCTCGTTCGTGCCGGTGCACCACCAGCAGGGCGATCCCTTCCCCCGGGACGCGTTCGACGCCGACGTGAACGCCTGCGTGGACTTCCGCTTCTCGGCCTCGCCCTCGCTTCACTGGTGGTTCGATCACCACGCCAGCGCCTTCCCCACGCCCGCCGACCGCGCCGCCTTCGAGCGGGACGCGAGCGGGCAGAAGTTCTGGGATCCCGCCGCGCCGAGCTGCACCGGGTTCATCGCGCGGACGCTCTCCGAGCGCCTCGCCTGGAGGGCGGACGACCTCGCCGACCTGGTGCGGTGGGCCGACGTCATCGACGCGGCGCGCTTCCCCTCGGCGGAGGTCGCCGTGAAGCTCGAGGCGCCTGCGCTCCGCATCATGACGCTCCTCGA
>DATDDC010000719.1:0-9315 GCA_036523995.1 Anaeromyxobacter sp. | reverse complement strand
CCGCGGTGGGAGGCGTCGCGTTCGCGATCGGCGTCGCGTCCGGGCACGGCACGGCAGCCTTCGCCGCGCTCGACGCGAGCTGGCTCTTCTTCGCGGGCATGGCCGCGGGGGCGGTCGCCCTGGGCGCCGCGTTCCGCCTCGGCCATGCCCGCTGGGCGGGCCCGGTCCTGCCCGTGGCCGACGCGGCCGCGAGGTTCTTCCCCGTCGCGGCGGCGCTCCTCGTCCTGCTCCTCCTCGGCGCGAGGACCTTCATCCCCTGGACCCGCGAGGCCTCCGCGCTGCGCCTCGGCGGCCTCGCCGCGCGCCAGCTCCTCTCCGCGGCCGCCGTCTTCGCCCTGGGCGCGCGCCTCGTGGGCCTGGCGCGTGCTCCGGGCGCCGACGGGCATCGCCTCCGGGTGGCGAGCCTCGCCTACGTCCTCGCCTATGCCGCGGGCCTGTCGCTCTGGGCGTTCGACCTCGTCATGAGGCTCAGCGAGGCGCCCTTCTACACGGTGCTCCCGGCGTACTACTTCTTCGGCGCCTTCCTCTCCGGGCTCGCCTGGGTGGCCCTCGTGACGGCGGTGCGGGGCCTCTCCGGGCCGGACCTCCGCCACGACGTCGGCAAGCTCCTCTTCGCGTTCCTCATCGTGTGGAGCTATCTCCTCTGGTCGCTCTTCCTGCCGACCTGGTACGGCAACGTGCCGGAGGAGTCGGCGGAGCTGCTCCGGCGCTGGACGGGCGCGTACCGCCCCGTCTCCGCAGCCGTCCTCGCCCTCGTGTTCGCCTGGCCCTTCTGGCTCCTCTTCTCGGAGCGCACGAAGCGGCGCCGGGGCACGCTCGCCGCCGGAGCCGGCGCGATCCTGCTCGGGCTCTGGGCGGAGCGCTTCCTGCTCGTCGTGCCGTCGATCGCGGTTCCGGGCGGAGCGGCCGCGCTCCTCGTGGGCGGCGGCGTGACCGTCGGCGTGGCGGGCCTGTTCCTGCTCCGCGTCCTGCCGGGCGAGGGCGCGACCCGCTGACCGCTTCCGGCGCCTCGCGGTCACCCGCGCAGCAGGTCCTTCACGAGGTGCCTCCCGATCTCGCGGAGCCCGGCGTCGAGGAGCTCGCGCCCCCGGGGAGACTCCAGCATGGCGCGCATCCCCTCGGAAGCGAGGCCGATCTCGAGGTCGAGCCGCACCAGCGCTGCCGAGGCGCCCGGCGTGTCCGGCGCGGG
This sequence comes from Anaeromyxobacter sp., assembly GCA_036523995.1. Lineage (GTDB taxonomy): Bacteria > Myxococcota > Myxococcia > Myxococcales > Anaeromyxobacteraceae > Anaeromyxobacter. Next base: position 8,126 of record DATDDC010000719.1, on the reverse strand, counting down.
CTTGGCGCGGGCGCGCCGCACCGGCACGGCGGCGGAGATCTTGTCCATGAGCGCGTCCTCGCTCGTGCGCGGGCCCTTCAGGTCCGCGAGGGCGTCGGAGATCCCCCGGTAGACGTCGTCGAGCGCCGAGGGCACCGCGAGCGCTCGGCCGAGCCGCTCCATCGCCTCCTCCTCGTCCACCGCGCGCGCCTTGGCGTACGTCGGCGCGAGGAGGCGGACGAGGTCCGCCCGGGTGAGGACGCCGGGGAGGCGCCGGGAGAAGTAGGCCACGCCGTCTCTTTTAGGCGCGGGCCCCGTCCCCGGCCACACACGAGAGAAGGCCCGGAGCCGTATGACCGGCTCCGGGCCTCGAGCTGCGAGAGCCCGCCCGAGGGCGGACCCGCTCCGCCGTCAGTCCGCGATCTTGAGCGACGAGACGGCGATCACGTCGCCCTTCTGCTCGCCGTTCACGTCCACGCGGATGTGGTCCTTCTTGGCCGTCTTCTTGAGCTCCGCGACCGCGAGCTTGTTGCCTTCGGCGTCGAGCTTGATGAACTTGCCGTCGCTGGCCTGGATGCCGTAGCCGTTGTCCGCGCACTTGAGCAGGCAGGACGTCGGGTGGCCGTCGGGGTTGCCCTTCACCTTCTCCTTCTGGGCGCACATCGTGTCGATGAGCGCCACCTTCTCCCAGCTCGCCGCGAACGCGAGCGAGGGCAGGAACACGGTGATGATCAGCGCGCCTACGAGCTTCCTCATGGTTTCCTCCTCATGCGGCGAGTCTGGGCCCGCCAGGGGTTTGCTACGACCTTGCTGCCTCGTGCTGCAGCTGCGCCGGCTCGCGCGCGGGCGCTACGCCGGTCATCGTCGCCGCGCGCCACTCGGTGAGGCGTGCCAGCGCGAATGCGGAGAAGGCGACTTCGAGATCGCGCACCACCAGGTCCCAGAAGTGCGCGGCGAAGACCAGGTTCACGGCGATCCCGACGAGCCACAGCGCCAGGGCGTAGGCGCCGAGCCGGGTCCAGCGCGTGAGGATGGCGAGGCCGACGATCATCTCGACCACGCCGATCACGCGGAAGAACGCGTCCGAGGAGATGGGGAGGAGGCGCTCCGCGAGGGGGGCGAGGTACATCGACCACTGCGTGAGCAGGTCGAAGAACTTGTCGAGGCCGGCGAGGAACGCGCCCACGCCGAGCCCCACGCGCAGGAGCCACCAGGCGCCGTTCAGCTTGCTCTCGACCGGGGTCATGTCCCTCCTCGGGAAGTCGCAAGTAGATGCTGGAACACCCCGCGGGTTGCCTCCTGAATGAGGGCCCGACCCATCCGGGCCGACTCACAGTATGAGAGGACGGGGAGCTCCGCCAGGATTCTCGGCGAGCGAGCGAATCGCGCCGTGGCGGGCGGGCCCCGGTCGAGTACGATGTCCCACCCATGCCGCGCCCGAAGGCCCTCGTCGCGTGGAGCAGCGGAAAGGACTCCGCCTGGGCGCTCCACGAGGTGCGCCGCGCCGGCGCGCTCGACGTCGTGGGCCTCCTCACCACGGTCACGTCCGAGTTCTGCCGCGTGTCGATGCACGCGGTCCGCGAGGAGCTCCTCGACCGTCAGGCCGCCTCGCTCGGCCTTCCGTGCCGGAAGGTGCGGATCCCGTGGCCTTGCCCCAACGAGGCGTACGAGGCGGCGATGGCGGTCGCGCTCGAGGAGGCCCGCGCCGGCGGCGTGACCCGCGTCGTGTTCGGCGATCTCTTCCTCGAGGACGTGCGCGCCTACCGCGTCGCGAAGCTCGCCGGCACCGGCATCGAGCCCGAGTTCCCGCTGTGGGGACGCGACACCGCCCGGCTCGCCCGCGAGATGATCGAGGGCGGCCTGCGCGCGACGTTGACCTGCGTCGACCCTCGCCAGCTCGACGGCGCCTTCGCGGGCCGCGCCTTCGACGAGGCGCTCGTCGCCGAGCTGCCCCCGGCAGTCGATCCGTGCGGCGAGCGCGGCGAGTTCCACACGTTCGCGTGGGCCGGGCCGATGTTCGAGCGGCCCATCCCCGTCGAGCGCGGCGAGGTGGTGACGCGCGACGGGTTCGTGTTCGCGGATCTCCTCCCCGACGCCCGCGGTCCGGGCGCGATCCAACCACACAGAGGGTGAACACCATGACGAGCCACCGACTCCGCCGGCTGTGTGCCCTGGCAGCGACCCTGGCCGTGAGCGCGGCCCTCGCCTACGACGGCCCCGTGGAGAAGAAGGTCTTCACGCTCGCCTCCTACACCACGGTGGGCGGCCGGACGATCAAGAACGTCCGCGTCGGCTACGAGACCTACGGCAAGCTCAACGCCGCCGGGGACAACGCCGTCTTCGTCGCGCACTTCTTCTCGGGCACGTCGCACGCGGCGGGGAAGTACAAGCCCTCCGACGCGACCCCCGGCTACTGGGACGCGATCATCGGCAGCGGCAGGCCCATCGACACGGACCGCTACTTCGTCGTCAGCGCCGACACGCTCTCGAACCTGAACGTGAAGGACCCGAACACCGTGACCACGGGTCCCGCGTCGATCGACCCGGACACCGGGAAGCCCTACGCGATGACCTTCCCGGTCATCTCGATGCGCGACTCGGTCAAGGTCCACCGGGCGCTCCTCGACTCCCTCGGCGTCAAGAGGCTGCAGGCGGCGGCCGGAGCGTCGGGCGGGTCCGTCCAGGCCATGGAGTGGGCCGCGCTCTACCCCGACTACGTCGCGCGCGTCATCCACGTCATCGGGCCGGGATTCGACATCCATCCGTACGTCCTGGAGCTGCTCGACGTGTGGTCGCTGCCCATCCGCCTCGACCCGAGGTGGAACGGCGGCAACTACTACGGCAAGGAGGAGCCGGTCGACGGCGTCGCCCAGTCGCTCAAGATCGTGACCCTGACGGCCCGCCACTTCGGCTGGGCCGAGAAGACGTTCGGCTACAAGTGGGCCGACCCGGCCAGGAACCCCGGCGGCGCCATGGACAACCGCTTCGGCATCGAGGACGCGCTCGAGAAGGCCGGCGTGGCGCGCGCCAAGAGCACGGACGCGAACTCGCTCCTCTACATGGCGAAGGCCAACCAGCTCTACAACCTCGGCGACGACGTGAAGAGGATGAAGGCGCGCATCCTCTTCGTGCCCTCCCGATCCGACATGATCTTCCCACCCGAGCTGTCGCAGCGCGCGGCGGAGCGCTACCGGGCCCAGGGCGGCGTGGCCGAGGTCGCCGTCATCGACGGCGACGGCGGCCACCTCGACGGCGTGTTCAACGTGGCCAAGCAGGGCGAGGCCATCCGGGCGTTCCTCGCGAGGTGAGGCGGGAGAGCCGAGGGGAGGAGCCCGGATGAGCGCAACCGAGAACAAGGAGCTCCTGCGACGCATCTTCGCGGCGCTCGACGAGGGCGACGGCCGGCCCTTCGTCGAGGCCATGGACGACCGCTTCCGGTGGACGATCACGGGGAGCTCGAGGTGGTCCCGCACCTGGGACGGCAAGATGGCCGTCCTGGGCGAGCTCTTCCCGGCGCTGCGCGCCCGCATCGACGGCCGCATCCGCACCACCGCGCATCGCTTCGTCGCCGAGGGCGACCTCGTCGTGGTCGAGGCGCGCGGCAGCAACAGGACGCGCGACGGGAAGCGCTACGACAACGCCTACTGCTACGTGTTCCGCGTCGCCGGCGGCAAGCTCCTCGAGCTGACCGAGTACATGGACACCGAGCTCGCCGGCTCGGCCCTGGGCGACCCGCCCTGAGGGGCCGCTCGGCGGTCCTCGCGCTCGCTCAGGCGCGACCGGCGCTCCGCTCCGCCACGGCGAGGCGCTGCGAGGAGCCGATGCGGGCGGGCCGCGCACCTTGGCCCGCGTACCTCCGTGCCCAGTCGGCGACCCCGTCGTCGGAGAGGACCGAGAACCCGGAGCGGCCCAGGAGCTCGGCGAAGCGCCGCGGCGTGAACGCGGACCGGAACGGCTCCCCGAGGCGCGCGAGGAAGAGGCCCACGACGGCCCGGCGGAGGCTCGGCGTCGCGTAGCTGGCGAGGAGGCGGCTCCCGGGCGCGGAGCGCTCCGCCACGAGGCGCACCGTCGCCTCGACGACCCCGGGCAGCAAGTACATGACGACGCCCTCCCAGATCCAGGCGGTGGGCCGCGCGGCCTCGTGGCCCGCCTCGGCCAGCTTCGCGGGGAAGGGCTCGCGCTCGAAGTCCACCGGCACGAACCGGACCTCCCGCGCGGCCGGCCGGAGCGAGGCCACGCGCTCGCGCTTGTAGCGCTGGGTGGCCGGGTGATCGACCTCGTAGACCACGCTGCCCGCGAGCTCGGGCATCCGCCAGGCGCGCGCGTCGAGGCCCGCGCCGAGGATGACCACCTGGGCGTCCTGGCCGAGCGAGCCGCGGAGCGCGTCGTCGATCGCCAGGGTGCGCAGCGGCGCCCACCTCGTGAGCCTCGAGACGAGCCAGCGAAAGCGCCGCTCGCGCCAGGACGGCGGGGTGCCCCGCTCCGCGCGCTCGAGCGCGGCGACGTAGCGCTCCGGGAGGAGGCGGATGGCGACGGGATCGGAGAAGCCCTTCACGGCGGCCCGGCGGTGAGCGGCGGCCCTCCCCAGGGCGACGTAGAGCGCCGTCGTGCTCGGCTCGCCGGTGCGCATCGCGGCCACTCTAGCCTGCGCCGGGGCGGCGCGGGGGATCGCCGCGGCGGCGTCAGAGCGCCTGCGTCCAGCCGACCTTGAGCGAGACCTCGCCCTCGACGGCGCGCATCCGGTAGGTCGCGGCGGGAAGCCGGATCTCCCGGTTTCCCAGGACGAGGTGGCCCGCCGCCCAGGGGTTGAGGTAGAGGCCGCGCCAGATCGGGAAGACCCATCCGCCTCCCGCGGTCGCGACCGGGTTCGCCCGCTCCCGCCGGCCCGGGCCGAGCTCGGTCCCGATCCCGGTCCACCAGAGCTCGAGGCCCGCGCCGAGCCAGGGGCCCCGGAATCCGTCCCGGAAGAAGCGATCGCAGATGAGCGCGGCCACCGTGAGATCGCGATCGCGGAAGGGCGCATCGGTGAGCGCGTCCGGGAAGTGGACGAGCGCGGTCACGAGGCGGAGCCGGTTCCGTCCGCGCCCGGCCCAGAGCTGGAACGCGCCGCCCGCCTCGCCGTCCGCGGCGCTCAGGGCCGCGGGGAGGAGGTCGATCTCGGCGCCGACTGCGTCCCTCGCCGGCGCGTCGGCGGGCGGCGACCCGGCGCGCGCCGTGGAGGCGAATGCGAGCGGAACGGCGAGGAGCAGCGCGGCGGGAGAGCGCATCGCGCCCGGCAGCGTAGCGCGGCGGCCGGGCCGGTGCACGGATTGCGAGGACCGCGGGGCCGCCCCGCGAGGCGATGCGGCCGGCCGCCGGCGGGAGATCCGAATATGATCCCGCGGCGGCATGAGCGACATGACGCCGAGCTTCTGGGGCTGGGGCTGGGAAGAGCGCTTCCCCGACGCCGCCGCGCTCGGCTCCCTCGCCCGGCGCGTCTCGGCGGCGCTCGGCGTGGACGCGCCCGCCCCGCGGCCGCTCCCCAGGCTCGCGGACGTGGCGCTTCCGGAGTCCCGCGCGGCGGTGCCGCCGCAGCTCGCCGCCTTCTGCAGCGCGCACCGCGAGGCGCGCGTGCGGCACACCTACGGGAAGTCCTACCGCGACCAGGTCCGCGGCTTCTCGGGCGACTTCCGCGGCGCGCCGGATCTCGTGGCGCTTCCGCGCTCGGAGGAGGACGTCGCGCGCGTCCTCGAGTGGGCGTCGCGCGAGAACGTCGCCGTCATCCCCTTCGGCGGCGGGACGAGCGTCACGGGCGGCGTGGAGCCGGAGGTGGGCGAGGGCTACCGCGCCGCGCTCTCGCTCGACGTCCGGGCGCTCGCCGCGGTCCGCGAGGTGGACCCGATCTCCCGCGCCGCGCGGATCGAGGCCGGCGCGACCGGGCCCGCCATCGAGGCGGCGCTCGCCCCCCACGGCCTCACGCTGCGGCACTTCCCGCAGTCGTTCGAGTTCTCGACGCTGGGGGGCTGGATCGCGACCCGCGCCGGCGGACACTTCGCGACCGTCCTGACGCACATCGACGACCTCGTCGAGTCGGTGCGCATGTGGACGCCGAGCGGCGCCTTCGAGACGCGACGGCTCCCGGCCTCCGGCGCGGGGCCCAGCCCCGACCGCCTCGTGCTCGGCTCGGAGGGCGCGCTCGGCGTCATCACCGAGGCCTGGGTGCGCGTGCAGCCGCGCCCCCGCTTCGCGGCCTCGGCCACGGTGCACTTCGACGGCTTCGCGCGCGGCGCGGAGGCGGTTCGCGCCATCGCCCAGTCCGGACTGCACCCCGCGAACTGCCGGCTCCTCGATCCGGGCGAGGCGTTCGTGAACGCCGTGGCGGCCGACGGGCACGCGGTCCTCCTCCTCGCCTTCGAGTCCGCGGACCACGCGCTCCTCCCCTGGATCGAGCGGGCCCTCGCCATCGCGGCCGAAAACGGCGCCTCCTGCCGGGAAGGGCCCATCCTGCGCGAGAGCGAGGCCGCGCCCGGGACGCGAGATCGCGCGGCGGAGTCGGCCTCGTGGCGGAGCGCGTTCCTCGCCGCGCCCTATCTGCAGAGCGCGCTCGTCTCGCTCGGGATCGTGGCGGACACGTTCGAGACCGCCTGCACCTGGGATCGCTTCGCGGCGCTGCACGAGGCCGTGACCTCGAGCGTCGCGGACGCGCTCCAGCGGGCCTGCGGGGCGGGCGCCGTGACCTGCCGCCTCACCCACGTCTATCCGGACGGCCCGGCGCCCTACTACACCTTCGTCGCCCCGGGGCGCGCCGGGGCGGAGCTCGAGGCGTGGAGCGCTGCGAAGCGCGCCGCGAGCGAGGCCATCCTGGCGCACGGCGGGACCATCACGCACCACCACGCGGTCGGCCGCCTGCACGCGCCCTGGTACGAGCGCGAACGGCCCGAGCTCTTCGCGCGGGCCCTCGGCGCGGCCAAGGGCGCGCTCGATCCGGCCTGGATCCTGAACCCGGGGGTGCTGGTGGTGCGGGAGCGGCACGGACGGGCGTGACGAGCGCCCGCGCGCCGAGCGCCGGGGCGCTACGCCTGCGCCGCCGGCGCCGCAGGAGGGTGGGCCGCCGCCGCCTCGCGGAGCGCGACCGCCTCGGCGGGCCGGAGGAGCGTCCGGTACTTGAGCCGCGCCTGCGGCTTCTTCTTGAGACGGGTCACCACCTGGTAGGTCAGGACCGGCTCGTGCTCCAGGCAGCGCGGACAGCCTCGCATCGTCAGCGTCGACTGCGCGTCCTCGGTGCGCGCGCCGAGCGATTCCACGGCCCGCGGCAGGTCGCGGACGTCGAGCGCCGCGACGACGGACCTCACGTGGGCGTCGTCGGGCGAGCCCAGCGAGACCACCTGATCCGCGCCGTACCAGAGGCGGCAGCGCTCGCAGAACGGCTCGAGGGCGCGGCTCCGCGCCATGGAGGCCGCCACGCCGAGGGCCAGCAGCGCCTCGACGCCCCAGAGGACGAAGCTTCCCACGCCCGAGATCTTGGTCCCGCCGTCGCTCGACTGCCCCGCCCGCTTGATGGTGATGCCCTGCTCCGCCACGAACAGCATGTACCCGGTGAACCCGGGCGATCCGGTCGCCGCCTCGAGGGCCTGGTCCACGGTGAGGCCGCGCTGCTGGACGCTCTCCTCGAGCTCGGCGCGGAACCGGACGTAGTCGGCCACGTGGACGGCGAGCTGCGTGGTGAGCCCGCCCAGGCCGGCCACGACCAGCGCCGCGAGCGGCGCCCGGATCCGGCGCCGGGCGATCAACCAGGCGGCGAAGGCCCCCACCGCGAGGCCGGCCAGGAGGGGAAAGAGGATGAGGAGGTGAAACCACTGTCCCACGATGGACTCGACGACCCCGACGGCGATCCCCACGACGATGCTGCCGGCGATGAGGATGGGGAGGGAGCCTGGATCGCTCGATCCCGAGGGTCGGTAGGGGCGTGCGGGCATGCGGCGCTCCGGTGAGGCGAGAGAGGTCCCGGCCGCGAGGGCTCCGGGGAAGTCCCGGGCGCGCGGTTCGATCGAGATGATCCCCCGGCCGCACCCGCGATTTCAACTCGCAGCGAAGAAGGGGCGATCATGGCGTGTCCCGATCGCGCCGGGAGAACGGCGCCGTGTCGCTCCGAGCGCGCTCCAGGGCAC
>DATDDC010000718.1:0-2855 GCA_036523995.1 Anaeromyxobacter sp. | reverse complement strand
ACGGTCATGCCGTCGATGACGAAGGCGTCCGCGGTGCCGCTCGTCACGATGCCCTCGATCTCCATCTCGCCCTGCTCGTCCGGCGCCTGGAGGCCGTCCTCGAGCTCCACGGAGCTCGCGGTGATCGTCCCGAGCAGCGTGCCGGTGCCGGCGGCCGGGGCCGTGAGCGAGTGGACCTCGACGCGCGCGCCGTCCTTGAAGCCGGGCGGGAGCGTCACGCCGCTCACGAGGACGACGTAGTGGTTCGCGGCGTCGGGCGTGATGCGCAGCTCGAATCTCGTGCCGGGCACGATGTTCGAGACGAAGCCCTGGAGGTCGAGGTCGTCCTTGCCCGCGTCGGCCCCGCCCTGGCGCGGCGAGTCGTCGATGCGGCCGGCGTGGATGCCGCCGTGGTCGTCGGCCACGCCCGAGACGGCGATCACGTCGCCCACGTTGATCGAGGCGAGCCGGTCGGGATGCGAGGCCCCGAACTCGGTGGAGTCGTCCACGTGGACGCGCTGGCCGTCGATGTCGACGAAGTCGACGCCCTTGTCGTCGACCTGGCCCTCGATGGCGTGCTCGTTCTCGATCTCGGTGGCGTCGCCGGCGCGGTCGTCGAAGTGGCCTCGCACCGTCACGACCATGCCCTTCGCGAGCGTGGCCTCCAAGACGGGCTTGCCGTCGCTGCGCACGGCGGCGGAGGCGGTGGAGAGCTGGATCCCGTTCACGGTGACGGTCGTCGCCGTCCGGGCGGTGATGGCGCCGCGGGTGGCGCGGACGGCCGCCGGGGAGTTGTTGGAGGAGCTCGAGTTGCTGCCGCCGCATCCCGCTACGGCCAGGGCGACGACGAGCGAGAGGATCGGGGTCGTGCGAGTCATGGGTTCCTTTCGGCCCGGGTACGGGCGCGGCTTCGCTAGAAAGGACACCGAGGGTGCGGGATCGGGACGCCCCTGGAGGGGTCTTCTCAGCCGCCGAGCCGCGGATGGTCCGCGCGCCAGCGCTCGACTGCGCCCTGCCGCGCACCGCGCTCCTCCGCCAGGTGTCGGCGGATGGCGGCGTCGAGGCGCCGATCGAGGGCGACGTGCGCGGCGAACGTCTCGGCGGGCTCGAAGCCGCGCATGAGCTTGTGCTCGCCGCCGGCGCCGCCCTCGAACACCGCCACGCCGCGCCGGATGCACTCGGCGATGGAGTGATAGAGCGCCACGTTGAAGTGCAGGAAGGGGTGGTCCTCGCTCGCGCCCCAGTAGCGGCCGTAGAGCCGGGAGCGCGAGGCGAGGTTGAACGCCATGGCGACGAGCCGTCCCTCGCGCCTCGCCTCGACCACCTCCACCGCGTCGGGCATCGTCGCGAGGACCTGCTCGTAGAAGCGCCGGTTCACCCAGCGCATCCCCCAGGCCATCCGGTCGGTGGAGGCCCGGTGCAGGGCGAAGCAGTCGCGCGCCCACGCCGCCGGATCGCGCGAGAGCTCGTCGCCGCGCGCGGTGCGGATGGAGATGCCCTGGCGCGCCGGAGCGGCGAGCTCCCGGCGGATGGCGTTCCGCCGCTTCGAGGGAAAGCGCGCGAGGAACTCGTCCATCGTGCGATACCCCTCGTTCCGCCAGTGGTACTGGAAGTCGACGCGCAGCGAGAGGCCGGCGGCCTCCAGCGCGCGGGCCTCCTCCGGCGGGGCGAAGAGCACCTGCAGCGCACCGTACCCCTCGTCCAGGGCGAGGCGGCGAGCGCGCTCCACCACCTCGGCGACGAGCGCGGCGCGGTCCTCCCCGGGCGCGGCGAGCACCCGCCGGCCGGTGGCGGGCGTGAACGGGACGCCCAGGACGAGCTTCGGGTAGTAGGCGATGCGGGCCCGGGAGGCGGACGCCGCGATGTCGTAGTCGCGGGAGAAGTCGCCGTCGGAGTCCGTCCGGACGTAGGCGGGGGCGGCGGCGACGAGGGCGCCCCGGCGGCGCAGGACGAGGTGGCGAGGCGACCAGCCGGTCCGGGGCGAGGCCGATCCGCTCTCCTCCATCGCGGAGAGGAAGGCGTGGCGCAGGAACGGGCTCGCCACCTCGGCCTCGTGCGCGAGGAGCGCGTCCCACTCGGCCGCGGGGACCTCCGCGATCGAGCCGAGGATCGAGGAGGCGAGCCCGGCCACGCCGCGTTCATAGCGGCGGGGCGTCCCCGGGCGCAATTCCAGAGGCGCGCCGACGCCCCCGCGCGGGTGAGGCGCGCACCCGAAACGCATGCTCGCGGCCGGGCGCGCCGACGGTTAAACCCGAGCCATGAGGCTCGCGACGGCACGCGACGGCAGCCGCGACGGGCGCCTCCTCGTCGTTCGCCGGGACGGGGTGGCCGCCGCCGACGCGTCGTCGATCGCGCCGAGCCTCCAGGCGGCGCTCGATCGCTGGGAGATCTGCGAGCCGGCGCTCCGCTCCCTCGCGCAGGCCCTCGACGAGGGGCGCGTGCGGGGGGACCCGCTCGACCCGGCCTCGCTGTGCTCGCCCCTGCCGCGCGCGTACGAATGGGTGGACGGCTCGGCCTTCCTGAACCACGTGCGCCTCGTGCGGAAGTCCCGCGGAGCGGAGCCGCCGCCCACGCTGGAGACCGATCCCCTGGTGTACCAGGGCGGCTCGGGCGTGCTCCTCGGGCCGCGCGAGGACATCCCGCTCCCCGACGCGCAGTGGGGGCTCGACTTCGAGGGCGAGATCTGCGCCATCCTCGGAGACGTGCCCCGGGGCACGCGCGCGCGCGATGCCGCCCGCCACGTGCGCCTCCTCTGCCTCGCGAACGACGTCTCCCTGCGGAACCTCGTGCCCGGCGAGCTCGCCAAGGGCTTCGGCTTCTTCCAGTCGAAGCCGGCCACGGCGTTCTCGCCCTTCGCCGCCACGCCCGACGAGCTC
>DATDDC010000717.1:0-2066 GCA_036523995.1 Anaeromyxobacter sp. | reverse complement strand
CGCGCCACTGCTCGGGCGCCATGTACGCCGGGGTGCCGCCCGAGACGCGCCGGCGCCCGAACGCCCGGGCCATGCCGAAGTCGAGCACCTTCACGCGCCCGTCCTCGCAGAGGAAGACGTTCGACGGCTTGAGGTCCCGGTGGACCACGCCCTGTCCGTGGGCGTGGGCGAGCCCCCGCGCCACCTCCGCCGCGACGTGCACCGCCTCCGCCGCGGGGATGGGCCCGCTCCTGCGGCGCTCGTGCAGCGTCTCTCCGCGCAGGAGCTCGAGCACGAGGTAGGGGCCCTGATCGCATCGGCCCACGTCGAACAGCGTCACCAGGTTCGGGTGCGAGAGCTGCGCGACCACCTCGGCCTCGCGGGCGAGGAGGTCCTCGCCCGCCTCGAATCGACCCGGGCGAACGAGCTTGAACGCGACCGAGCGGTGCAGCTTCTGGTCGCGCGCCTCGTAGACCACCCCGAAGCCTCCGCCGCCGATCTCGCGGAGGATCTCGAAGCGGCCGATCACCGCGCCCGGCAGGGGCAGCGCCGGCTGGGGAGCCTGGTCCGCGACGCGAGCGAGGTCCTGGAGGAGGGCGGACAGCGCGCCGGGAGCCACGGGGGGTGGCGTTCCGGGCGCCGCAGGGTCGGGATCGCTGTGCACTTCCCCCTCGGCCACGCAGGGTCCCCGAGATGGTGGCGAGCGAGCCTAGCACCACGCGTCGAGGCCGTCATTCCGGCGACCGCGGGACGAACCGCTCGGGACCTCGACCCTCCCGCCGGGTTAGAACGCCTCCGTGGAGCCGCTCCCCATCGATCCCCTGCTGCCGGAGGCCGTGGCCGCGCTGCGCGAGACGCCGTCGCTCGTCGTCGAGGCGCCGCCCGGAGCGGGCAAGACCACGCGCGTCCCGCGCGCGCTCCTCGAGGCGGGGCTGGGCGGGGCCGGCGAGATCGCGGTGCTCGAGCCGCGCCGCCTCGCCGCCCGGCTCGCCGCCCGGCGGGTGGCCGAGGAGATGGGCGAGCGGCCCGGGGAGACCGTCGGCTGGCAGGTCCGCTTCGAGGAGGTGGCGGGGCCGCGCACGCGCATCCGCTACGTCACGGAGGGACTCCTCACGCGCAGGCTCGTGGCCGAGCCGCTGCTGCCGGGCGTCGGCGCCGTCGTGCTGGACGAGATCCACGAGCGGCACCTGCAGGGCGATCTCGCGCTCGCGCTCCTGCGCCGCCTGCAGCGCACGGCCCGGCCGGATCTCAAGCTCGTCGTCATGTCCGCCACGCTCGACGCGGGGCCGATCGCGAGGTACCTCGGCGCGCGGTCGCTCCGCTCCGAGGGGCGGCGCTTCGACGTGGCCGTCGAGTACCTCTCGCCCGAGGAGGCCGCGCGCCCGGACGTCCGCCTCGAGGAGCTCGTCTCGCGCGCGGTGAAGCGGCTCCACCGCGAGGGCGTGGAGGGCGACGTGCTCGCCTTCCTCCCCGGCGCCGCCGAGATCCGCCGCGCGCGCGAGGCCCTGGCCGGCTTCGCGGAGGCCTCCGGCGTCGACGTGCTGCCCCTCCATGGCGACCTGCCCCCCGAGGAGCAGGACCGGGCCGTCCGGCCGGGCCGGCGGAGGAAGGTGATCCTGTCGACGAACGTGGCCGAGACCTCGGTCACGATCGAGGGGGTCGTCGCGGTGGTGGACTCCGGCCTCGCCCGCGTCGCCTCGCACTCGCCGTGGTCGGGGCTGCCCACGCTGGAGGTCCGCAAGATCTCGCGGGCCTCCGCCGCGCAGCGGGCCGGGCGCGCTGGGCGCACGCGCCCCGGGCGTGCCCTCCGCCTCTACACGCGGAGCGACCACGACGGCCGGCCGGAGTTCGACGTGCCGGAGGTGCTGCGAGAGGACATGTCGGAGACGCTCCTCGCCCTGTCGGCGCTCGGGCTCGAGGGCTTCGAGTGGCTCGAGCCCCCGCCCGCCGCCGCGATGGAGGCCGCGCGGACCTTGCTCGGGCGGCTCGGCGCGCTCGACGCGGCGGGATCGCTCACGGAGCTCGGCCGCCTCATGCTCCGCGTCCCCGCCCATCCCCGGCAGGCCCGCCTCGTCGCCGAGGCGGCC
>DATDDC010000716.1:0-6502 GCA_036523995.1 Anaeromyxobacter sp. | reverse complement strand
GGGCGCGCGGGCGCCCGCCGACGTCCCGGCGCCGGCGCGGCGGCCGGTGCTGGTCGTGGACGACTCGCTCACCACCCGCATGCTCGAGCAGAGCATCCTCGAGTCGGCGGGCTACGAGGTGGACGTGGCCGTGTCCGCGGAGGAGGCGCTGGCGCGGGCCCGCCGCCAGACCTACGGGCTCTTCGTCGTGGACGTGGAGATGCCGGGCATGGACGGGTTCGAGTTCGTGGAGCGCACCCGCGCCGACCCGGTGCTCCGCGCCACGCCCGCCATCCTCGTCACCTCGCGCAGCTCCGCCTCGGACCGCCGGCGCGGCGAGGAGGTGGGCGCGCGCGCGTTCATCGTGAAGAGCGAGTTCGACCAGGCGCAGCTCCTCCGCACCATCAGCGAGCTCATGGGATGACGTCGCCGAGGATCCGCGTGCTGGTCGTCGAGGACTCCCTCACCGTCCGCAGGAGGCTCGTGGACGTCATCGGGGAGGATCCCGAGCTCGAGCTCGCCGGGGAGGCGGAGGACGGGAAGCGCGCCATCGAGCTGTGCCAGCGGCTCAGGCCGGACGTGGTCACGCTCGACATGATGATGCCGGTGATGACGGGCCTCGCCGCCACCGAGTGGATCATGGCGTACTGCCCCACGCCCATCCTCATCGTGTCGGCGTCCACCAACCGCGGAGAGCTGTTCCGCACCTACGACGCGCTCGCCGCCGGCGCGGTCGACGTCCTGGAGAAGCCGCGCAGCGACGACGCCCCGGGCGCGTGGGAGCGGCAGTTCGCGGCCCGCGTGAAGATGGCGTCGCGCATCCGCGTCATCACGCACCCCCGCGTGCGCCTCGAGAAGGTGAAGCGCGCGGCGCTCTCGCCGGCCGAGGGAGACGGGCGCGGCCAGGGCCGCTGCCGGGCCATCGCCGTCGGCGCCTCGACGGGCGGTCCGGCTGCGCTGCTGCGCATCCTGGGAGCGCTGCCGGCGAGCTTCTCCGTGCCCATCCTGCTCGTCGTCCACATCGGCGCCGCCTTCGGCACGGCCCTCGCCGACTGGCTCGACGGCCAGTCGCCGCTGCGGGTCTCCTTCGCCTCGGACGGCGATGCGCTCCCGCGCGAGGGCGAGGGCCGCATCCTCATGGCTCCGGCCGACCGGCACCTCGTGCTCGAGGGGAGCCGGCTGCGCCTGTCGAACGCGCCGGAGCGCCACTCCTGCCGGCCCTCCGTGGACGTGCTGTTCGAGTCCGTGGCGCGCACGATGGGGCCGCGGTCCGCCGCGTGCCTGCTCACGGGGATGGGCAGGGACGGGGCGGACGGGCTGCTCGCCGTCCGGCGCGCCGGCGGCGCCACGCTCGCCCAGGACGAGGAGACGTCGGTGGTCTACGGGATGCCCAGGGAGGCCGCGCTGCTCGGCGCCGCCGAGCGCATCCTGCCCCTCGATGCCATCGCCCCCGCTCTCCAGGCGATCGCGAACGGCGAGTGGAGGCGCGCATGACCTCGCGCGTCCTCGTCGTGGACGACAGCCTCACGGTCCGCATGGACCTCCGGGAGGCGTTCGAGGCCGCCGGCCTCGCCGTCACCGCCTGCGCCACGGCGGCCGCCGCGCGGGAGGCGATCGCGGCGACGGCGTTCGGCGTCGCCGTGCTCGACGTCGTCCTGCCCGACGGGGACGGGATCTCGCTCCTCGAGGAGCTGCGCCGCTCGCCGCTCAACGCCCGCATCCCCGTGATGGTGCTCTCCACGGAGGCCGAGGTCCGGGATCGCGTGAGGGGCCTCGCCCGCGGCGCCGACGAGTACGTCGGCAAGCCGTACGAGGCCTCGTACGTGGTGGCGCGGGTGAAGGAGCTCCTGGGGAGCGACGCGCCGAGCGCGCCCGCGGGCGATCGACGCACCATCCTCGTCATCGACGACAGCCCCACCTTGCGCGCCGAGCTGGGGGCGGCGCTCGAGGCCGCGGGGTACCGCGTCGTGGCCGCGGACACCGGCGAGAAGGGCCTGCGCGCGGCGGCGGAGGAGCGGCCCGACGCCGTGGTGGTGGACGGCGTGCTCCCGGGGATCGACGGCTTCACCGTGCTGCGGCGGATGAAGCTCGACGCCACGCTCCGCCGCACGCCGGTCCTCATGCTCACGTGCTCGGAGCAGCCCGGCGACGAGCTGCGGGCGCTCGAGGCCGGAGCCGACGCCTTCGTCCGCAAGGAGGAGGAGACCGGTGCGGTGCTGGCCCGGCTGGCGGCGATGCTCCGAGGCCTCGAGGAGCTCCCGGCCGCGGATCTCCCGGCGTCGAGCCTCGGGCCCAAGCGCATCCTCGCGGTGGACGACAGCGCGGCCTACCTCGACGACCTCTCCGCCGAGCTGCGCCAGGAGGGCTACGACGTCGTGCTGGCGCGCTCCGGAGAGGAGGCGCTCGAGCTCCTCGCCGTGCAGCGCGTGGACTGCATCCTGGTCGACGTCCTCATGCCCGGCCTTCCGGGCCTCGAGGCCTGCCGGCGCATCCGGGCCGCGGAGCGCACCCGCGACGTCCCCATCCTCATCGTCACGTCGCTCGACGACGGCGCCTCGCTCATCGAGGGGATCGAGGCCGGCGCCGACGACTACGTGACCAAGTCGGCCGACTTCGACGTGCTGCGGGCGCGGATCCGCGCCCAGCTGCGCCGCCGGCAGCTCGAGGAGGAGAAGCGCAAGATCCGCGAGGGGCTCCTGCGGCAGGAGCACGAGGCGGCCGAGTCCCGCTCCGCGCAGGATCTCGCGGCGGTGCGGGCGGAGCTGCTGGCCGACGTCGAGCGGAAGAACCGGGAGCTGCGCGAGGCCGACCGGCGCAAGAACGAGTTCCTGGGCGTCCTCTCCCACGAGCTGCGGAACCCGCTCGCTCCCATCCGCAACGCGCTCTTCATCCTCGGCCACGCGGAGCCGGCGAGCGACCAGGCCCGCCGCGCCAAGGCCATCCTGGACCGGCAGGTGGAGCACCTGACGCGGCTCGTGGACGACCTCCTCGACGTGACCCGCATCTCGCGCGGAAAGATCCAGCTCCAGCGCGTCCGGGTCGACCTCGCGGAGCTGCTCCTGCGCACCGTCGAGGACCACGAGCGGCTCCTGGCCGAGCGCGGCATCGCGCTCGAGGTCCACGTCGAGCCGGGGCCCTTCCCCGTCGACGCGGACCCCGCCCGCATCACCCAGATCGTCGGGAACCTGCTCCAGAACAGCGCCAAGTTCACGGACAGCGGAGGCCGCGTCGAGGTCGGAGCGCTGCGGAAGGGCGACGAGGTGCTCGTCGTCGTCCGGGACACGGGGGTGGGCATCGCGCCCGAGATGCTGGCTCGCGTCTTCGATCCGTTCACCCAGGCCGACGACAGCCTGCACCGCTCGCTGGGCGGGCTCGGGCTCGGGCTCGCCCTCGTGAAGGGGCTCGTCGAGCAGCACGGGGGCACGATCCAGGCGAGGAGCGGCGGGATCGGCAAGGGCTCCGAGTTCACCGTGCGGCTGCGCCTCGCCACGGGCGGCGAGCCTCGAGCGAGCGGCCCGGCCTCCGCCCCCCAGCCGCGCGCGGCCCGGCGCGTCCTCGTGGTGGAGGACAACGTCGACGGCGCGGAGACCCTGCGAGAGCTGCTCGCCATGGCCGGCCACGAGATCGAGATCGCCCACGACGGCCGCACGGCCCTGGAGAAGGCGCGCGCCTTCCATCCCGACGTGGCGCTGTGCGACGTGGGCCTGCCGGGGATGGACGGGTACGCGGTGGCCCGCGCCTTCCGATCCGATCCGGCGCTCGCCTCGACCCTGCTCGTCGCCTTGACCGGCTACGCGCTCCCGGACGACCAGCGCAGGGCCGCGGAGGCGGGGTTCGACGCCCACCTCGCCAAGCCCGCCACGCCGGCGCAGCTCGAGCGCGTCCTCTCGGCCGGGCGCCGGGACGGGCTGCCCGGCTGGCCGGAGCAGTGCTAGCGAGGCCGTGCCGCGTCCCTCGGACCGGGCGCTTTGCCGCGGACCGCGGCCGTGATTTCCTGTCCTGCAGCGATGGCTGCCCGCTCCGTCCTGCGCGCCTTCGGCGACCCGGCCGTGGACCTCGCCGCCTACGTGGCGGACGTCGCCGCCATCACGGGCGAGACCGCGGTGGCCTTCGTCCGCTCGGCGGGGCGGCTCCGCCCGGTGGTGCGGGAAGTGCTCTGGCGGCAGATCTACTTCGGCGCGGTGCGCGCCACCCCCTTCACGCTGCTCCTCGCCCTCCTCGTCGCGTTCGCCGTCGCCGCGCAGTCGCCCTACTCCGCGGCCGCCGGGGGCGACGTCCTCGGCACCGTGCTCGTGGCGACGCTCGTCCGCGAGCTGGCGCCGCTCCTCGCGGCCTGGATCGTGATCGCGCGCTCGGGCACCGCCATCGCCGCCGAGCTCGCCACCATGCGCATCGAGGGGGAGGTGGACGCGCTCCTCGGCATGGGCATCGATCCCTTCGAGTACCTCGTCGTCCCGCGCGTGGTCGGGACCGCCGCGGCCGTGGCGAGCCTCACCGTGATCTTCCTGGCCTTCGCGCTCGGCGCGAGCGCGCTCCTCTCGCCGCTCCTCGGCGGCCCTTCCCCGCGGATCCTGCTCGACCACGTCTC
Organism: Anaeromyxobacter sp.; assembly: GCA_036523995.1. Taxonomy (GTDB): domain Bacteria; phylum Myxococcota; class Myxococcia; order Myxococcales; family Anaeromyxobacteraceae; genus Anaeromyxobacter. The sequence continues at coordinate 1,935 of DATDDC010000716.1, read as the reverse complement.
CGGCGCGCTCCGCCCGGCGGACGCGGTGGCGCTCGCGGCGAAGATCGTCGTGCCCGGGATGGCCATCGCCGCCGTGGCCTGCCACGAGGGGCTCGCCGCCACGCGCAGCACCACCCGCATCCCGCCCGCCGTGACCGCCGCCGGGGTGCGGGCCTTCACCGTCGTCTTCGTCTGGAACACGCTCGTCACCGCGCTCCTCTACCTCGCCTGACCGTGAACGCCGCCCCGCTCGCAGAGGCAAGGGACCTCGCCGTCTTCGCGCGCGAGGGATCGCTGCGCGTGGAAGGGCTCGCCTTCCGCGTCGAGCGGGGCGAGGCGCTCGTCCTGTCCGGCCCGGTGGAGGCGGGCTCGGCGGTGCTCCGGGCCCTGGTCGGCGTGGAGGAGCCCGCGGGCGGAAGCGCCTTCCTCCTCGGCGAGCGCCTCGGCGCGCTCCCCCGCGGAGGGCACGCCGCGCTCCTCTCCCGCATCGGCTGGTATCCCCGCACCGGCGCGCTCCTCGCGAACCTCACCCTGCGCGAGAACCTGCTCCTGCCGCTCCAGTTCCACCGGCGCGCCACCTCCGGCGAGGCGGAGCGCCTCGCCTCCGCCGCGCTGGCGCGTTTCGGCCTCGACGAGGCCCCCGACGTCCGGCCCGAGGACGCGTCCCTGCCCCTCCGGCGCCTCGTCGCGCTCGCCCGCGCCATGCTCCTCGACCCCGAGCTGCTCGTCCTCGACGATCCCCTCGACGACCTCGACGAGGAGCTGGCCCGGGCCGTGGCCTCCGCGCTCGCCGACTGGGCCCGCGAGCGCCCGCGCGGGCTCCTCCTCTGCTCCCACCGCGCCGGGCTCGCCCCGAAGCTGGGCGCCCCGGCCCTGCCGCTCCCGGTGATCCGCGCATGAGCCGCCCCGCTCCGCTCCGGAACGTCCGCACCGCCGTAGGCGTCTTCAACGTCGTCGTGCTCGCCCTGGCGCTGGTCGGCGTCGTGCTCGTGGGGCGCGGCCGGCGCTGGTTCGAGAGGCAGGCGGAGCTCGAGATCGCCTTCCCCGCCGCGCATGCCGCGGCGCTGCGGGTGGGCGTGCCGGTGCGGCTCGCCGGAGACCTGGTGGGAAGCGTCGCCGCGACGGCGCGCGAGGGGGACCACGTCCGGGCGCGGCTCCTCATCGGCGCCGCGGCCCGCGAGACCTTGCGGTCCGACGCCACGGCCCAGCTGCGCGTGCCCATCGCCGGCCTCGTCGGCGACCTCGCCATCGCGCTCGACCCCGGCAGCGGCCGCGCGCCCTGGCCGGAGGGGAAGGTAATGGCGGGCGAGGCGGAGGGCGACCCCGCCATGAAGGCGCGCGAGACGGTCGATCGGGTGCGCGAGCAGGTGCCCGCCATCCTCCAGCGCACCCAGGACATCCTCGACAAGACCGACGCGATCCTCGGGCAGGTCGAGCGCTCGCGCACCGCGGAGAACGTGGACCGGCTCGTCCAGTCGATCGACCGGCTCGCCGGCGTGCTCGAGCGCGAGCACGCCGTGGAGAACGCGTCCGCCTCGCTCGCCCGGCTCGAGGAGCTCCTGCGCGGGCTCCGCGACGGCAAGGGCACCGCCGGGAAGCTCCTCTCCGACTCGGCCCTCTACGACCGGACCGCCGAGATGCTCGAGGACGTCCACCGGAGCTGGGGGAAGGTGGACGCGCTCCTGGCCTCCTCCACGCGCATCGCCGAGCGTGCCCAGGAGCTGGCGGACGCGACGCGCGGGCGCTCGAAGGACCTCGACACGCTGGTCGGCGAGATCCAGCTCCTCGTCATGCAGTCGAACCGCGCCCTCGACCTCGTGAACGCCCACTGGCTCTTCCGCGGGTCGCTGCCCGAGCCCGGTCCGCCCGTGCCGCCCGCCGTGCTCGACCTGCCCGCGGACGCGCCGCGGTCCGCGGAGGCGCGGCCATGACGGGCGTCCGGACCGGCACCGCCGC
>DATDDC010000715.1:0-13049 GCA_036523995.1 Anaeromyxobacter sp. | reverse complement strand
ACGCGGTGGTGGTCGGCTCCGGCCCGAACGGCCTCTCCGCCGCCGTGGCGCTCGCGCGCGCCGGCTGGAAGGTGCTCGTGCGCGAGGCGGCGGACGCGCCCGGCGGCGGCGTGCGCACGCTTCCGCTGACGCTGCCGGGCTTCCTGCACGACCGCTGCTCGGCCATCCACCCGCTCGCGCCGGCCTCGCCGTTCTTCCGGGAGCTCGGGCTCGAGGCGCGGGGCGTGCGGTGGATCCATCCCGCCGCGGCCTGCGCCCATCCCTTCGACGACGGCACGGCCGCGCTCCTCCTGCGCTCCCTGGCGGAGACGGGGGAGACCCTGGGGAACGACGCGCGCGCCTGGCGCGAGCTCTACGCGCCCTTCGTGGACGCCTTCGACGCGCTCCTGGAGGAGACGCTCGGCGCGGTGCTCCATGTCCCGCGGAGGCCGCTCCTCCTCGCGCGCTTCGGGCTCTGCGCGCTCCTCCCGGCGCGGGCGCTGGCGCGGGCGCGGTTCCGGGGCGAGCGGGCCCGGGCGCTCTTCGCCGGCCTGGCCGCCCACGCCATCCGCCCGCTCGAGGCCTCCCCCACCGCGGCCTTCGGCCTCGTCCTGGGCGCGGCCGGGCACGCGGTGGGCTGGCCCTTCCCGGAGGGCGGGGCGCAGCGCATCGCCGACGCCCTCGCCGCGGCGCTCCGGGAATCGGGCGGCGAGATCCGCACGTCGTCGCCGCTCGAGGGCCTGCGCGAGCTCCCCGGCGTGCGGGCCGTGCTCCTCGATCTCACGCCGCGCCAGGTGCTCCGCGTCGCAGGCGAGGCCCTGCCCTCCGGCTATCGCCGCGCCCTCCGGCGCTTCCGGTACGGCCCGGGCGCCTTCAAGATCGACTACGCCCTCTCGGCGCCCATCCCCTGGCGCGCCCGCGACTGCGCGAAGGCGGGCACGGTCCACCTCGGGGGGACGCTCGAGGAGATCGCGGCGGCGGAGCGCGCGGCCGCCTCGGGCGTGCTGCCCGAGCGACCCTTCGTGCTCGTCGCCCAGCACACGCTCTTCGATCCCACGCGCGCGCCGGCCGGCCGGCACACGGCCTGGGCGTACGCGCACGTGCCCCACGCCTTCGCCGGGGACGCCACGGCGGCGCTGGAGGGGCAGATCGAGCGGTTCGCCCCGGGGTTCCGCGACGTCGTCTTGGCGCGCGCGGTCCTCGGCCCCGTCGCCCTGGAGCGCGAGAACCCGAACCTCGTCGGCGGGGACGTGGGAGCGGGGGAGGTCTCGCTCCGGCAGATGATCGCCCGCCCGGCGCTGCGGGCCCTGCCCTGGGCGACGCCGCTGCCGGGGCTCTACCTGTGCTCGGCCTCGACGCCGCCGGGCGGCGGCGTGCACGGGATGTGCGGGTGGCACGCCGCGCGGACGGCGCTCCGCTCCCGCACGCGCTACCAGCCGATGCCGTAGTCGTCGCCGTGGTTCGAGGCGGCGCCCCACATCGTTCCGTTTTCGTGATCGAGCTGGATCGCGGTGATGGGCCCGGAGGTGCGCTCCTCGAGCGTGAGCTGGTAGCCCATGCGCGCGAGATCGTCCCGGACCGATTGCGGCGTCCTCGTGGAGACGAGGACGCGGCCCGGCAGCGCCTCGTGGCTCCCGAAGGAGCTGTGCATCTGGAACGAGTTGATGTTCGGCGCCTCGGACGCCTGCTGCACGTTCATGCCGAACTCGACCACGTCGAGGAAGAACTGGAGGAGGTTCTGGTCCTGCGTGTCGCCGCCCTGGACCGAGAAGGCGAGGAACGGCTTCCCCGCCTTCATGGCGATGCTGGGCGTGAGCGTGGCGCGGGGGCGCTTGCCGGGCTCGACCACGTTGAAGGGGTTCTCGGCGGGATCGGTCACGAAGCTCTGCATGCGCTGGGAGAGGCCCACGCCGGTGTGGCCGGCGATCACCGCGGGGACCCAGCCGCCGCTCGGGGTGGCCGAGACGAGCCAGCCCTCCGCGTCGGCAGCCTGGATGGACGTCGTCCCTCCGAAGAAGGACTCGAGATCGCCCGATCCCTGCGAGGCGAGCTGCTCGCCCGGATCCGGCAGGACCGCGCCCATCTTCTCGAGGACCGCGCGATACGGGTTCTTCTCGCCCTGGAACGGATAGGGATCGCCGGGCTTCACGTCCGGATCGTTCCGCTGCCAGTTGATGAGCTTGGCGCGCTCCCTGGCGTAGGCCTTGGAGAGGAGCCCGCGGATGGGCTCGGCCGGCGGGAAGTAGGGGTCGCCGTAGTAGAAGTCGCGGTCGGCGTAGGCGAGGTTCATGGCCTGATAGAGCGCGTGGAGGTAGCGGGCGCTGTTGTAGCCCATGGCCTTGAGATCCATCGTCTCGAGGATGTTGAGCGTCTGGAGCATCACCGGCCCCTGCACCCAGTGCGTGAGCTTCAGGACCTCGATGCCGCGGTAGTCCGTCCGGACGGGCTCCTCGAGCCGGACCTTCCAGCGATCCAGGTCCTCGAGCGTGAAGAGGCCGCCCTGCTCCTGCACGGATCGGACGAGCTCCTTCGCGATGTCGCCGCGGTAGAACCGATCGTACGCGGCCTGGATGGCCTGCTTGCGGTCCTTGCCCTGCGCGAGCGCCTTCGCCTCCGCCTCGACGAGCTTCCGCAGCATCGCGGCGAGGTCCGGCTGGCGGAAGATCTCGCCGGCCACCGGCGCCTCGCGCTTCTCGCCGAGGTGCGGGAGGAAGACGGCGCGCGAGTACGGCCACGCCTTCATCCGCTCCTTGTGGCGCTCGATGGAGTCCGCGGTCTCGCTCTCGATGGGATAGCCGTCGGCGAGCTCGATGGCCGGCGCCAGGACGTCGGCGAGGCGGAGCTTCCCGAACTCGGCCAGCATGGTGAAGAGCCCGCCCGGCGTCCCCGGCGTCACGGCGGCGAGCGGCCCGTACGCGGGCGGATGGCGCATGCCCTTCTTCGTGAAGAAGTCGGCGGTGGCGCCGGTGGGGGCGACCCCCAGCGCGTTCACGCCGATGACCTTCTTCACGCGCGGATCGTAGATGAGGACCTGCGTCTCGCCGCCCCAGGAGAGGACGTCCCACATCGTGCAGACCGCCGCGAGCATGGCGCAGGTGGCGTCGACGGCGTTCCCGCCCTTCTCGAACATCTTGGCCCCCGCGGTCGCGGCGAGGGGCTTCCCCGTGATGGCGAGCCACTTCCTCGCGTGCAGCACCGGCTTCTGGGTGCGCTCCGCGGCGGCAGCGTCGGGGGAGATGGCGAGCGCGGCGGCTGCGACGGCGGCGGGCGTGCGCATGGTGACCTCGGGCTCGGCGCGGATGGGAACCGCGCCTCCGCCGAACCCTTAGGTCCTCGCAGGGCCGGAGCGCAAGGAAAGGAGATGTCGCCGCGCGCCGCGCCACCCAGGCAGGGAGCGGCCCGGCGCGAGGAGCGCCGTCCTACCTGCCCGAGGCGGGCCGCAGCGATGCCTCCTCGCAGGCGTCGATGAGGCGTCCGTTCGGCAGGAGCTTGTCGGGCACCGGCGCGCCCGCGACGGCGAGCTTGTAGCGCTCACATCGACGATACACGCCGTCGCAGTAGAAGCTCTCCCAGACGCGCAGCGCCTCCTTCATGGAGATGGACCGGTGGAGGCCGCAGTGGATGGTCTTGGGACAGGCCGGCATCTGGCTGCTCGCGGGCGGGCGAGGCGACGAGGGGTTCTGCAAGGCTGGTGCTGGCCCATCCCAGCGGCATCGCGGCGCTTTTCCCGGCGTCGTTCCGGGTCGGGTCCGACACCGGGTCCCCCCTCGCCGCCGCTTCCGTCAACGGGCCGGCGCGCCCGCCGTCACTCCCTCGGTGCGTGCGGCGCGGCGGCGGCCTCGCCCGCGCCGTGCGAGGCGCGCCTGCGGAACGCTCGCTGGAGCCGCCGGAGCGTCCACGCCCGCATGTCGTCCATGGTCTCGTACACGGTGGGGATGACGAGGAGCGTGAGGATCGTCGAGGTGACGACGCCTCCGATCACCGCGCGGCCGAGCGGGGCGCGGAAGTCGCCGCCTTCGCCGAGGCCCAGGGCCACCGGGATCATGCCGGCGATGATGGCCACGCTCGTCATCACGATGGGGCGCAGCCGGATGCGGCCCGCCTCGATGAGCGCGTCTCGGATGGAGATGCCGCGCTCCGCGCGCGCCCACTTGGCGAAGTCGATGAGGAGGATGGCGTTCTTCGCCACGATGCCGAAGAGCAGGATGACGCCGATCATGCTCATGATGTTGAGCGTGTCGCCCGTGACGAGGAGCGCCACGACGACGCCGATGAGCGAGAGCGGCAGGGACAGCATGATGGCGAACGGGTCGAGGAAGGACCCGAACTGCAGGACGAGCACGAGGTACATGAGGAGCACGGCGATGCCGAGCGCCGTCACGATCTGCAGCATCACCTCCGCGAAGTCCCTCGATTCTCCGCCCTGCCGGAGCGTGTAGCCGGCGGGGAGCTTCACCTCGGGCAGCCGGGCCTCGATGTCGGCGACGACGTCGGAGAGCGGGCGCCCGGCCGCGTTCGCCTGGATGGCGACGTAGCGCTCGCGGTCCAGGTGCGAGATCTGCGCGGGACCGAGGCCCTCGCCCACGACGGCGACCTGGCCGAGCGGGAGGACGCGCGGCGTGCCCTGGCCGCCGGGCGCCACGAGGGGGAGCTGGCGCAGGTCGGCGGCGCGCTGCCGCGCCTCCGGAGCGAGCCGCACCATCACCTTGCGCGTCTCGCCGGTGGGGTCGACCCAGTCCCCGGCGTGGAGCCCGGCGAAGGCGACGCGGAGCGACTGGGCCACCTGGCCCACGGTGACGCCGAGGTTGCCGGCGAGGCCGCGGTCGACCTTCACCTCCAGCTCCGGCTTCTGGCCGCGGGTGGAGAGCCCCACGTCGCTCGCCCCCGGCACGCTCTTCGCGATGGCCTCGATGCGCGCCGCGTACTCGGCGAGGACGCGGGAGTCGGGGCCCCGCAGCTCCATCTGGATCTGCTTGTACGCGCCGCCGAAGCCGCTCGTGAAGACGGAGATCCTGGCGCCGGCGATGGCGGCGAGCTCGCGGCGCAGGACCGCGCCGAGCCGGTCCTGCGAGACGTTGCGAGCCGACTTGGGCACGAGCCGGAGGTACACGTTCGCGAGGTCCACGCCCGGCACCTGGCCGATGACGGGCGTCCCGATGGAGACGTACGCGTAGGCGACCTCCGGGTGCTTCCGCGCGACGGCGACGGCCTCGTCCACCTTGCGGCGCGTGTAGCCGAGGGAGGAGCCCGGCGGCGCCTCCACGATGAGGTTCACCTCGCTCCGGTCCGAGACCGGCACGAAGCCGCCGCCTCCCACCGTCGCCTGGAGCACGATCGCGCCCGCGAACGAGCCGAGGGCGATGAGGAACATCGCCAGGCGGTGGTCGAGCGCCCACGCCACGACGCCCTTGTAGCGATCGGCCTGCCGGTCGAACCAGCGGTTGAACCCGCCCAGCGCCCGGGCGACGCGCCCGGTGCGCTTGCCCTGCTCCACCTGCGGGTCGGGCCAGTACGCCGAGAGCATGGGGTCGAGCGAGAAGGAGACGAAGAGCGAGACCAGCACCGCCGCGGCGATGGTGAGGGCGAAGGGCTTGAACCACTGGCCCGCCTCGCCCGACATGAACGCGATGGGCACGAAGACGGCCACGATGGAGAACGTGGTCGCCGCGACCGCCAGCCCGATCTCGTCGGTCCCGTGGAACGACGCGGTGGTGTGGTCCTCGCCCATCTCGATGTGCCGCACGATGTTCTCGCGGACGACGATGGCGTCGTCGATGAGGATGCCGATGGCGAGCGACAGCCCCATGAGCGACATGGTGTTGAGCGTGAACCCGAACGCCCAGACCGCGACGAACGCGGCGAGCACCGAGACGGGAAGCGCCAGGCCGGTGATGACGGTGGAGCGCCAGGAGTTGAGGAAGAGGAAGACCACGAGCACGGTGAGGAGCGCGCCCTCGAGCAGCGTGGTGTTCACCTCCCGCACCGACCGGGACACCCGCTCGCCCGCGTCCTGCACCACCGCGAGCCTCGCGCCCTGCGGGAGCCTCGGCCCGAGCGCCGCCGCCCGCGCCTTGATCTGGTCCGCCACCGCGGTGGTGGAGTAGCCCTTCGCCTTCAGCACCTCGATGCCGACCGCCTCGGCGCCGTCGAAGAGCGCGAGCGTGCGCTGCTCCTCCGAGCCGTCGCGCGCGCCGCCGAGCTGGCCGAGTCGCACCGCCTGGCCGTTGCGGGTGGCGACGGCGATCTGCTCGAACTCCTCCGGCCCCTGGAGCCTGCCCTGGAGGCGGATCGACTGCTCCTTCAGCTCCGTGTTCACGCGGCCCACGGGCGCGGCCAGGTTCTGGGACTGGAGCGCCATGGCCACGTCGGCGGCGGAGACCCCGGCCGCGGCGAGGGCGTCGGGCCGGAGCTCCACCGTCAGCTCCCGCACCTGCCCTCCCACCACGCGCACGTCGGCGACGCCCTGGGCGGCGCGCAGCTCGCGCTTCACCACCTCGTCGGCGAGGCGCGTGAGCGCGGGCACCGGGATCGTGTCGGAGGTGAGGGTGAGCGTGACGATGGGCTGATCGGCCGGGTCGAAGCGGGTGATGACCGGCTCCTCCATCTCCACGGGCAGGTCCTGGCGCTTCGCGCTGATGGCGTCGCGGACGTCCTGCGAGGCCTGCTGCACGTCCTTCTGGAACTCGAAGAAGACGATGAACTGGGCGAAGCCGTCGGTCGCGGAGGAGATGGTCCGCTTCCCGTCGATGCCGCTGATGGAGAAGAGCGCGTCCTCGATGGGATCGATGACCTCGCGCTCCACGGTCTCGGGCGAGGCGCCCGGGTAGACGATGTTCACGACCACGATGGGCTGCTGGATGTCCGGGAACTCGTCGGTCTTCAGCAGCGCCAGGGCGAAGAGGCCGAAGAGCACGAGCGCCAGCATCACCGTGGTGGTGGCGATGGGCTTCTTGATGGCGAGGTCGGAGATGAGCACGGGTGGCTAGTCCGCCTTCTTCTCGCGCACCGGAGGGTTCGCGAGCCGCACCGGCGCGCCCTCCGGCAGGGAGCTGCGGGCGGAGCCGAGGACGAGCACGTCGCCCGAGCGCACGCCCTCGGTGAGCGCCACCGCCCCCGCCACCTCGTCGCGCACGCCGACCTTCACCGGGACCTTCTGCACCTTGCCGCCGTCCACGCGGAGGACGGTGGGCGGCGTGCTCGACGTGTCGACCGCGTCGATGGGCGCGGCGAGGGCCGTGTCGGTGCGCGAGGCGACGCGCCCCTGCGCGTACAGGCCGGAGATGAGCTTCCCGTCCTCGTTCCGGACGTCGACGAAGACCTTGACCTGGCCCGTGGCGGGGTCGACGGCCGGGGCCACCCGCTCGATCTCGCCGCGGAAGCGCTCGTCGCCGAAGCCGGTCACGGCGAACTCCACCGTGGCGCCCGGCCGGACCTCGCCGAGCCGCGCCGCCGGGATGGACGCCTCGAGCTGGAGGCGCGCCGGATCGATCACCGTGAAGAGCGCGGCGCCGGGGGCGACGATGTCGCCGGTCGAGACCTGGCGCAGCGCGATCACCCCGGCGAACGGCGCCTTCACCTGGGCCCGCGCCACCTGCTGCTCGGCGACGGCGAGGCGCGCCCGCGCCTCGGCGACCTGCGCCCGGGCGGCCTCGAGCGCGGCCTCCGCCTGCTCGGCCTGCTGGGCCGCGAGCGCGCCCGCCTCGGCCAGGGTCCGCGCGCGGCGGGCATTCGCCTCCGCCACGTGGAGCCCGTTCTCGGCGGCCGCGAGGCCCGAGCGCGCCGCCAGGGCGCCGTCGCGCAGCGTGTGGTCGTCGATGCGCGCGAGCACCTGGCCCGGCCTCACCCGCTCTCCGGACTCGGCCTGGACGGCGAGCACGGACCCGCCGACCTCCGCGCGGATGGAGGCCTCGCGCCTCGCCCGCAGGGTCCCCGAGATCTCCGGGCCCGCCCGGAGCGTCCGCTCCGAGACCACGGCGACGTTCTCGGGCACGAGCGTGATCGCCTGCTGCGCGGGCGCCTCCCTGGCGGCACCGCCTCGCCCGCACGCCGCGCAGGCGAGGGCGAGCGCCGAGGCGACGAGCGCCGCGCCCGAGGCCGAGCGTTCGGTTCGCATGCGCGCCTGCCCTCCCCCCCTCCGCGACCGGGACCGCCCCGCACCGGGCGTCCGGGATAGCTTACTTAACATCGTACCGGGGGGCCTCGCGCGCGCATTCGCGCTCGCGCTCGGCACCCCCGGACCCCCAGCGCTCGCTCCCGGCGCAGCCTCATCCGGCTGCGCCTGCGCTCGAGTCACGATGTTGCGAGCGGTCGGAAACGAGACGACCCGGCCCCGTTTGCCGGGACCGGGTCGTATCACCGCGGGGGCCTTCGTGCCTTCGCGCTACACGTTCGCCTTGGGCTTCGCGTTCGCGCCGCCGCCGGGGACGAGGTTCGCCGGGTTCATCGCCTTGGCGAGCTGCTCGTAGAGGGCGTACTTCTCGCGGACGTCCTTCTGCGCCTGCTCCATCATGCGCTTGTACGCGTCGGGGTTCGCCTGCTGCACCTGCTTGAAGCGCGTCTCGTTCGCCACGAACTGGGCGAGCTCGATCTTGGGAGCGGGGCTGTCGAGCTTGAGCGGGCTCTCGCCCAGGGCGACCTTGCGGGGGTCGTAGCGGAAGAGCGGCCAGTACCCCGAGTCGACGGCGCGCTCCTGCTGGCCGAGCGCCTGGGACATCTCGTAGCCGTGCGCGATGCAGTGCGAGTAGGCGACGATCACGGACGTCCCCGGATAGCTGTCCGCCTCCTTGAAGGCGTTCACGGTCTGGGCGTCCTTGGCGCCGAGGGCCACGCGCGCCACGTACGGATGGCCGTACGTCATGGCGAGCATGGCGAGGTCCTTCTTCGCCATGGGCTTGCCGGCCATGGCGAACTTCGCCGCCGCGCCCATGGGCGTCGCCTTGGAGGCCTGGCCGCCGGTGTTCGAGTAGACCTCGGTGTCGAGGACGAGGATGTTCACGTCCCGGCCCGCGGCGATGACGTGGTCGAGGCCGCCGTAGCCGATGTCGTAGGCCCAGCCGTCGCCGCCCACGATCCAGACGGTCTTGCGGACGAGGAAGTCCGCGAGGTCCTTGAGCCGCAGCGCCTCGTGGCTCTTCACGCCCGCGAGCTTCTCCACGAGGAGCTTCACGCGGCCGCGCTGCGCCTCGATGCCGGCCTCGTTCGACTGGTCGGCCCCGAGGATCTCCTTCACGAGGCCGTCGCCCACCTGGGCGCCGAGCCGCTGCAGGATCTCGCGCGCGTGCTCGGCCTGCTTGTCGATGGCGAGGCGCATGCCGAAGCCGAACTCGGCGTTGTCCTCGAAGAGCGAGTTCGCCCAGGCCGGGCCCCGCCCCTCGGCGTTCTGCGTGTACGGCGTGGTGGGCAGGTTCCCGCCGAAGATCGACGAGCAGCCGGTGGCGTTCGCGATGACGGCGCGGTCGCCGTAGAGCTGGGTGAGGAGCTTGATGTACGGGGTCTCGCCGCAGCCCGTGCAGGCGCCCGAGAACTCGAAGAGGGGCTGGAGGAACTGCGTCCCCTTCACGTCGAGCTTCACCGTGGCGCGGTCCGCGTCCGGGATGGAGAGGAAGAAGTCCCAGTTCTTCCGCTCCTTCTCGCGGATGGGGAGGACGTCCTTCATGTTGATGGCGAAGACGCCCTTCTCGGTCTTCGACTCCGCCGGGCAGATCTCGACGCACAGCGAGCAGCCGGTGCAGTCGTCCGGCGCGACCTGGAGCGCGTACTTGTGCCCCTTCACGTCGGGTGACTTGAAGTCCATCGTGAGGAAGTCCTTCGGCGCGGCGGCGAGGGCCTCGGGCGCGAAGTGCTTCGGGCGGATGGCGGCGTGCGGGCAGATGAGCGCGCACTTGTTGCACTGGATGCAGAGCGACGGCTGCCAGGCCGGGATCTCGAGCGCGATGGAGCGCTTCTCCCACTTCGACGTGCCGGTGGGCCAGGTGCCGTCCACCGGGAACGCCGAGACGGGGAGGAGGTCGCCCTTGCCGGCCAGCATGAGCGCGGTGACGCGCTTCACGAACTCCGGCGCCGACTCGGACACGGTGGGCGGCATGGGCGTGCCCGTGACCTTCCGGCCCGCGGTCTTCACCTCGGTGAGGTGGGCGAGGGTGTGGTCCACCGCGGCGAAGTTCTTCTTCACCACCTCGGCGCCCTTGCGCGAGTACGTCTTCTCGATGGTCTTCTTGATGTGGCCGATGGCCTCGTCGCGCGGGAGCACGCCGGAGATGGCGAAGAAGCAGGTCTGCATGATGGTGTTGATGCGCACCCCCATGCCGGTGTCCTTCGCCACCTTGTAGGCGTCGATGGTGTAGACCTTGAGCTTCTTGTCCAGGATCTGCTGCTGCATCTCGCGCGGCAGCCGGTCCCAGAGGTCGTCCGGGCCGAACGGCGAGTTGATGAGGAAGGTCGCGCCGGGGACGGCGGCCTCGAGCATGTCGTACTTCTCGACGAAGTTGAACTGGTGGCAGGCGACGAAGTTCGCCTTCTGGATGAGGTACGCGGAGTGGATGGGCCGCGGGCCGAAGCGGAGGTGCGAGATCGTCACCGAGCCCGACTTCTTCGAGTCGTAGACGAAGTAGCCCTGGGCGAAGTTGGGCGTGTCCTCGCCGATGATCTTGATGGAGTTCTTGTTCGCGCCGACGGTGCCGTCCGCGCCCAGGCCGTAGAAGAGGGCGCGCACCACGTCCTTCGGCTCGGTGTCGAAGGCGAGGTCCCACTTGAGCGAGGTGTGGGTGACGTCGTCGTTGATGCCCACCGTGAAGTGGCGCTTCGGGCGGGGCTTTCCGAGCTCGTCGTAGACGGCCTTCACCATGGCCGGCGTGAACTCCTTCGAGGAGAGGCCGTAGCGGCCGCCGATCACGGTGAGCTGGTGGTGGAAGCGATCGATGTGCGCCTGCTCCGACTCGCGCAGCGCGGTGACCACGTCCTGGTAGAGCGGCTCGCCCAGGGCGCCCGGCTCCTTGGTGCGATCGAGCACCGCGATGTGGTGCACCGAGCGCGGCAGCGCGGTCATGAAGGCGCCGAGATCGAAGGGCCGGTAGAGCCGCACCTTCACGAGCCCGACCTTCTCGCCCTTGGCGGCGAGGGCGTCGACGGTCTCCTGCGCCGTCTCGCAGGCCGAGCCCATGGCCACGATGACGCGCTGGGCCTCGGGGTGGCCGTAGTACTCGTAGAGCTTGTAGCGGCGGCCGGTGAGCTTCGCGAACTCCTCCATGGCCTCCTGCACGTGATCGGGGGCGTCGGCGTAGAAGCCGTTGATCGACTCGCGCGCCTGGAAGAAGGCGTCGGGGTTCTGGGCCGAGCCGCGCAGCGACGGCCGCTCGGGCGAGAGCGCCCGGGCGCGGTGCGCCGAGACGAGGTCCTCCGGGATCATGCGGCGGAGGTCGTCGTCGGTGAGCATCTCGATCTTCGCGACCTCGTGCGAGGTGCGGAAGCCGTCGAAGAAGTGGAGGAAGGGGATGCGCGACTTGAGCGAGGCGCGCTGGGCGATGGCGGCGAAGTCGTGCGCCTCCTGGACCGAGGCCGAGGAGAGGAGGCCGAACCCGGTCTGCCGCACCGCCATCACGTCCGAGTGATCGCCGAAGATCGAGAGCGCGTGCGTCGCGAGCGTGCGCGCCGACACGTGCATGCACATGGGCGTGAGCTCGCCCGCGATCTTGTACATGTTCGGGATCATGAGCAGCAGGCCCTGCGACGCCGTGAAGGTCGTCGTGAGGGCGCCGGCCTGGAGCGCGCCGTGCACCGCGCCCGCCGCGCCGCCCTCGGACTGCATCTCGCTCACGGAGGGGACCGTTCCCCACACGTTCTTCTGACCCTTGGCGGACCACTCGTCGGCCCACTCGCCCATGTTGGACGAGGGGGTGATCGGGTAGATGGCGATCACCTCGTTGATCCGATGGGCGACCGAGGCGACCGCCTCGTTGCCGTCCATCGTCACCATTCGCCTCTGAGCCATTTCGGTCTCCTCGGGGCCCCACGCAGGCGCTTCCTTCGCGGCGGAAGGCCGCAAAGCCTGCGGATTGATCCAGAGCATCCGGTCCCCTGCAAGGTCAGGGCCGCGCTCGGTTTTTCGATGAGAAAGTCCCGCAGTCCACGCAAAAGCGCGCGGAGTCTAGCAGATCACGCCCCCGATAGGGCAAGCGAGCGGGCGGCGGGGCTCCGCAAATCGCGCGCCGCACCGCGCCCTGGTGGCGACCCCGTTCCGGAGGGGTCCGCGCGGACGCGCTTGAGTCCGCGAGGCCCCCCGGGACATCCTCTCGGGTCCATGGTCCGCAAGGTCGGCTCGGCGCGCATCGTCCGCGAGATCGGCCGCGGAGGCATGGGCGTCGTCTACGAGGCCTTCCAGGAGGGTCTCGATCGCCCGGTCGCGGTGAAGGCGCTCGACACGAAGCTGGCGCGCTCGAAGGAGATCGTGGAGCGCTTCCGGCGCGAGGGGCGCGCCTACGCGAAGCTCCGCCACGAGGCCATCGTGCAGGTCCACGACCTCGTCGAGAAGGAGGACGGCCTCTACCTCGTCACCGAGTTCGTGGACGGCGCGGACCTCGCCCGCATCCTCTCCGAGGGCGGCGCGCTGCCGCCCGAGTGCGTCGCGCTCATCGGCGCGCGCGTGGCCGAAGCGCTCGACTACGTGCACTTCAACCGCCTCCGCCACCGCGACGTGAAGCCCGCGAACGTGATGGTCTCGCGCGACGGCGAGGTGAAGCTCATGGACTTCGGCATCGCCAAGAGCGAGGAGGACCACTCCCTCACGCGCGCGGGCATGCTCGTGGGCAGCCCCTCGTACATGGCGCCGGAGATCCTCGCGGGAGAGACGAACGGCGAGGAGGAGGAGAAGGCCGCCGACGTCTGGGCGCTCGGCGTCTCGCTCTACGAGCTCCTCGCCGGCGAGAAGCCCTTCCGCGGGAAGAACGCCGAGGACCTCTTCGCCTCCATCCAGCGCGGCCGCTTCCAGCGCCTGCGCGCGCTCGCGCCCGACTGCCCGCGCCGCCTCGCCCGCGCGGTGGAACGGTGCCTCTCGCGGCGGCCCGCGGCGCGCTGCA
>DATDDC010000714.1:0-4175 GCA_036523995.1 Anaeromyxobacter sp. | reverse complement strand
CCATCGAGGTCCACCCCAGGACCGAGCGCGAGTCGATCGTCGTCTCCGAGATCCCGTACCAGGTGAACAAGGCGAAGCTCGTCGAGCACATCGCCGAGCTCGTGCGGGAGAAGAAGATCGAGGGCATCTCGGACCTGCGGGACGAGTCCTCGCGCGAGGGCATGCGCATCGTCGTGGAGCTGAAGCGCGACGCCGTGGCCCAGGTGGTGCTGAACAACCTGTACGCCCACACCGCCATGCAGACCGGCTTCGGGGTGACCCTCCTCGCCATCGACGGCGGGCAGCCGCGCATCCTCAACCTGAAGGAGATGCTGGAGCGCTTCGTCGCGCACCGCCGCGACGTGGTGACGCGCCGGACGCGCTACGAGCTCCGCAAGGCGCGCGAGCGCGAGCACATCCTCCTCGGCCTGCAGATCGCCCTCGATCACATCGACGAGATGATCGAGCTCATCAAGAAGGCGCAGGACCGGGACGCGGCGCGCGACGGCCTCATGACGCGCTTCGGCCTGTCCGAGCTGCAGGCGAAGGCCATCCTCGAGATGCAGCTGCAGCGCCTCACCGGCCTGGAGCGGCAGAAGATCCTGGACGAGCTCGCCGAGGTGCAGAAGCTCATCGCCCGGCTGCGCGAGATCCTCGCCTCCGAGAAGGTCCTGCTCGGGGTGGTGGTGGACGAGCTCAAGGAGGTGAAGCAGCTCTTCGCCGACGAGCGCCGCACGGAGATCCAGGGCGAGGCGGAGGACCTCTCCACCGAGGACCTCATCGCCGAGGAGGAGATGGTCGTCACCATCTCCCACGCCGGCTACGTGAAGCGGAACCCCGTGTCGCTCTACCGCGCCCAGCGCCGGGGCGGCCGGGGGAAGACCGGCGCCGTGGCGAGGGACGAGGACTTCCTCGAGCACCTCTTCGTCGCCTCGACGCACAGCTACCTCCTCGTCTTCTCCGACAAGGGCAAGGTCTACTGGCTCAAGGTGCACGAGATCCCGCAGGCGGGCCGGGCCGCCCGGGGGAAGCCCATCGTGAACCTCGTCCACACCTCGCAGGGCGAGAAGGTCGCGGCCATCCTGCCGGTGCGCCGCCTGCCGGAACCAACGCCCGAGCGGGGGGACGAAGTCCCCCCGAATCAGCCGGATGCCACGGCTTCGCCTTCGGACGATCTTGCTGGGGGGCAGGGGCAGCCTCATCCGGCCGCCCCTGCGCTCGCGCGCGGTGCCGACGAGGGAGAGCCGACCGAGGCGGCGGAAGGCGCGCAGTACGTCTTCATGGCGACTCGGCGCGGCCTCGTGAAGAAGACCCGCCTCGATCAGTTCGCGCGCCCGCGCCCGTCGGGCATCATCGCCCTCGGCATCGAGGAGGGCGACGAGCTCATCGAGGCGCGCCTCACGGGCGGGAAGAGCCACGTGCTCCTCTCCACCGCGCAGGGCATGTCCATCCGCTTCGAGGAGTCGGACGCGCGGCCCATGGGGCGCACCGCCTACGGCGTGAAGGGCATCACGCTCGACGAGGGCGACGCCGTCGTGTCGGCCGAGTCGCTCCCCGCCGACGGGGACACGAACGGCCGCACCATCCTCACGGTGACGGCGAACGGCTACGGCAAGCGCACCGAGCTCGCGGAGTACCGCGTCCAGAGCCGCGGCGGGAAGGGCATCATCACCATCAAGACGACCGAGCGGAACGGGCCGGTCGTGGCTGCGACCTCGGTCACCGACGCCGAGGAGGTGATGCTCATCACGAACCGCGGGATGCTCATCCGCATGCCGGCGAAGGGCATCAGCGTCATCGGGCGGAACACGCAGGGCGTCCGGCTCATCATGCTCGAGTCGAAGGAGGAGCAGGTGGTGGGCATGGCGCGCGTGGCCGAGACCACGGCCGAGGCCGAGGCCGCCGGGGTGCGCGAGGCGCCGGAGGGTCAGGCCCCGGTGGAGAGCGCGCCGGAGGACGAGGGCGCCGAGGAGGGCGGCGAGGGAGAAGAGGGCGGCGACGGAGGGAGCACGCCGGAGGACCAGGGTTGATCCTGCGCGCTCCGCGCCTCCTCGCGGTCCTCTCGGCCGCGCTCGCCCTCGCCTGCAGCTCGCCCGGGCGGCGCCTCGAGGCGGCGAACGGGCTCCGGCACGCGGGAGACGCGAAGGGCGCGCTCGGCGCGTACAAGGCGATCCTGGCGGAGCTCGGCGAGGGCCCGCTCCCCAGGGACGAGGCCGAGGTCCGCTGGAAGGCGCTCCGCTTCGCGGGGGACGTCTCCTATCTCGAGCTGGGCGACTACACGGGCGCCCTCGCCTACTACCGGCGCATCGTCTCCCTCTACCCCGGCGGCAAGGAGGCGCACGAGGCGCGCGCGGTGATCGGGGACATCTACCGCGACCGCTTCAACGATCCCCTCGCCGCCATCGCGCAGTACGCGGACATCGCCTCGTCCGACTCGTCGCTCGCGCCGCGGTACCAGCTCGAGATCGCGCGCGGCTACCTCGCGCTGCGCCGCTACGAGCAGGCGCGCACGGAGGCCCGCATCCTGCGCGAGAAGTGGCCGGCGCACGAGCTCGCCGACGAGGCCCAGCTCCTCGCCGCCCAGGCCTGGGCGCTGGAGAAGCGCGACGAGGAGGCCCTGGGCGCCTTCCAGGCGCTCATCGACAGGAAGCACCGCGCGGACCTGGCGGCGCGCGCGCTCGAGGGGCAGGCTCACATCCACGCGCAGTCGGGACGGTTCGACCGGGCGCTCCAGCTCTACACGGCGGCGCTCCCCACGCACCCGAACCCCGACGCCATCCGGACGAACATCGAGGCGGTGCGCGAGCGCCGCGAGAAGGCCAAGACCGCCACCCCCGGGGACCGCGCCGCCGCGTTCGACCAGGGCAAGGTGAAGCGGAGCCCCAGGGAGGAGCCATGACCAAGTCGACGCCGAAGCCGAGGTCCACCGCGCTCTCCGAGAAGCTGTTCGAGAAGGCCCAGACCCTCTTCCCCGGCGGCGTGAACAGCCCGGTGCGCGCCTTCAAGGGCGTGGGCGGCACGCCCCGCTTCATCTCGCGCGGCCGCGGCAGCCACATGGTCGACGTGGACGGGAACGACTACGTCGACTACGTCCTCTCCTGGGGGCCGCTCATCGTCGGCCACTGCCATCCCGAGGTGATGCGCGCGGTGCAGGAGGCCATGAAGGACGGCTCCTCCTACGGGGCGCCCTCGCCCCGCGAGATCCAGCTCGCCGAGCTCGTCCAGGCGCGGATGCCGTGGATCGAGAAGATGCGCTTCGTCTCCTCCGGGACCGAGGCGACCACCTCCGCCATCCGCGTGGCGCGCGGCTTCACCGGCCGCGACGACATCGTGAAGTTCGACGGCTGCTACCACGGCGCGGGCGATTCGCTCCTCGTGAAGGCGGGCTCCGGGGTGGAGACGCTCGGCCTTCCCGACTCCCCCGGCGTGCCGGCGGACCTCGCCCGGCACACGCTCACGCTTCCCTTCAACGATCCCGGCGCGGTGGAGAAGCTCTTCGCGGAGCGGGGGTCGAAGATCGCCGCGGTCATCGTCGAGCCCGTGGTGGGGAACATGGGCGTCCTCGTCCCCCGCCCCGGCTATCTCCAGGGGCTCCTCGACGGCTGCCGCCGCCACGGCGCGCTCCTCATCGTGGACGAGGTGATGACCGGGTTCCGCGTCTCCTCCGGGGGCGCCTGCGGGCTCTACGGCATCCGCCCCGACCTCGTCACCTTCGGGAAGGTCATCGGGGCCGGGCTCCCCGTGGGCGCGTTCGGCGGGCGGAGGGACGTCATGGATCGCGTCGCGCCGGCCGGGCCCATCTACCAGGCCGGGACGCTCTCGGGGAACCCCATGGCCATGGCCGCGGGGCACGCGACGCTCGGGCTCATGACGCCCGCCGCGTACGAGAAGCTGGAGCGGACGTCGGCGCGGCTCGCCGAGGGGCTCGCCGAGGCTGCCGCCCAGGCGAAGGTGCCGGTCCAGGTGAACCGCGTGGGCTCCATGCTCACCGTGTTCTTCTCGGCGAAGCCCGTCTTCGACGCGGCGAGCGCGCGCGCCTGCGACACGAAGCGGTTCGCGGCCTTCTTCCACGCGATGCTCGAGGGCGGCGTCTACCTCCCGCCGTCGCAGTTCGAGGCGGCGTTCCTCTCCACCGCGCACTCCGGCGACGACCTCGAGGCGACGCTCGCCGCCGCCCGGGCCGCCTTCGCGGCGGC
>DATDDC010000713.1:0-1704 GCA_036523995.1 Anaeromyxobacter sp. | reverse complement strand
GGGCGGGCTGCGTGGCGGCGCGGCCATCGCGCGAGCACGCGAGCAGCGCGACCGTGAGGAGCGCGGCGAAGGTTCGATGGATGTGACGGTGCATGTCTGCCTTCCAGTCCTGGGGTCGTGAGGAGAACGGCGTCACAAGCTCCTGACGCGCGACACGAAAATCTATTCCCGTGAGATTACGCTCTCGCGAGCCGTCCCACGCGCACCCTGGCGGGGCGAAGGATCCGCTCGCCGATCCGATAGCCGGCCCTCACTTCCTGTAAAACGAGGCCGTCCTGCGACTCGTCCGCGACGGCCACCGTGTCGACCGCCTCCGCGAGGTGGGGATCGAACGGCCTTCCGGCGACCTCGAGCCGCTCGGCGCCGAGGTCGGCGATGCGCCGCTGGATCGCACCCAGGGAGAGCCGCACGCCCTGCGCGAGGTTCCGGAGCGCGTCCCCGCCCGACTCGCCCGCCCCGCTCACGGCCGCGAGCGCGCGCTCCAGGTCGTCGGCCGCCTCGAGCAGCGCCTGCGCCACCGAGGCGCGCTCCGCCTCCACCACGCGGACCTTCTCGCGCTCGAGCCGCTGGCGGAAGGCCTTGTTGTCCTCGAGGAGCGAGGCGTACGCCCTCGTGAGCTCGTCGATGCGCTTCGCCTGGGCCGCGAGCTCCGCATCGCGCGGATCGTCCTCGAAGCCGGGAAGGGCCTCGGGCGCGCGCGGCTCGCCTCCCGCCGCGCCGGAGGGCCCCTCTTCCGCGGACGGCCCTCCGAGCGGCTCGCCCTCCGGCGTGAACCGCCGGCGGTCCGTCACCTTCACCCTGGGCTCGCCGTCGCCCGACCCGCCCGGACGCTCCTCTGCCATGCCTTTTTGCCTCCGCCGGTGAACCTAAGAAGCCGTTCCGGCCTGTCAAACGGCAGAGCTCCCTGGGATCCGGGCGCTCCCTGCGCCGGCGATTCACGGGCCCGGCGGGAGATCGCCGGAGGAGCCCTCCGGCTCCTCGACCGCCGCGCCGGAGCGGTCGCGGATCTCCACGCCCGAGGCGCGCAGGCTGTAGAAGAGGAGCCAGCGCTCCGCGGCCGAGAGGGTGCCCGCGGGGAGGGCGCGCTCGATCTCGTCGAGGGAGAGGTGCCCTCGGCGGATCCCGAGCTGGAACAGCGCCTTCCGCGCCTCGTGGGTCTCGGAGCCGTGCCTCACGGCTGCTCCGGATCGTCTCCCGTACCGGCGACCGCCTGGGGGATGGTCCAGGCGGTGCGCCCCTCGCCGGCCGCGACGGGCAGGTTCGGGCTCTCCGGTGGCGCCTCGGAGTGGCCGCGGCCGTCGATGGTGCCGGGGCGCGTGACCTTCAGGCCCCAGAGGCGCGCGATCTCCTCCTCCTCCACCACCTCGGAGGTGAGGAGCCGGGCCGCCATGGCGTCGAGCTTGTCGCGGTGCTGGCGGACGATCTCGCGGGCGCGGTCCTGCGCCTCGAGCACCATGCCCTGCACCTCGCGGTCGACCTCGAGGGCGGTCTGCTCGGAGTAGGTGCGTGCCTCGAGCGACTTGAGGCCGAGGAACGAGGGGCCGCGCTCGTCGCCGAGCGACACCGGCCCGAGCGCCGTGCTCATGCCGTAGTCGCGCACCATCATGCGCGCGAGCCCCGTCGCCTGCTGCAGGTCGTTCGAGGCACCGGTGGACGGCTCGCCGAAGACCTCCTCTTCCGCCACGCGCCCGCCCATGAGCCCCG
>DATDDC010000712.1:0-5061 GCA_036523995.1 Anaeromyxobacter sp. | reverse complement strand
GGCGACGGCGACGCTCGACCGGCGCGCCCCGTAGATGAGGTCCACGCTCGCGTTCCCGACGACGTCCGCGGCGTCGCGGATGGCGCGCTCCGCCGCCTCGGGGGTGTGCCGTCGCCCGAGCTTCGCCAGGACGGCGGGATCGAACGACTGCGCGCCGACGGAGACCCGGTTCACGCCCGCCCGGCGCCACGCCTGGAGCCTCGCGCGGTCGCACGACTCCGGGTTCACCTCGATCGTCACCTCCGCGTCCGCGGGGACGCGAAGCCGCTCCCGGACGGCGCGGAGCACCCGCGCCACGTCCTCGGGATCCCAGAGCGAGGGCGTCCCTCCCCCGAGGTAGACGCTCGCCGGCGAGAGCCCGTCGAAGGCCGGCGCGCGGAGCTCGAGCTCGGCGAGGACGGCGCGGGCATAGCGGCCGCCGGACGGCTGCGGCTCGGTCGTCACCGCGAAGTCGCAGTACGGGCAGCGGTGCGTGCACCAGGGGAAGTGGACGTAGATGCCGAACGTGCGGGGCACCGGCTGCCGTTCTAGCAGGGTCGGGCCCCGTTCGCCCGGACCGGTGGATCGCGGTCTCCCCTCCGCCGGCCTCCCGGCGATCGGCCACTCGGGTTGACTCGCCCCTCGCCGCGGACTACGAGAGGCATGGGTGCGGCACCGGGGTCTCCGGGACCGCAGGCTCAACGGAGCAGTCGGGCCGCTGCTCCACGAACTGGATGGGTCGCGCAAGCGACTCGCCGCTCGTGGGGTTGCCGGACGCCCAGGTTCGATCCCAGGAAACGCGAGTCGTGAAGGGCGCGATCCCTCCGCGTGGAGCTCCTCGTGATCGAGGACCTCCGGCGAGGTGAGTCGTGGCCGTTCCCGAGGCAGGACGAGACGCTGCGTCGCGGGCACGCGACGCGATGAGGCGGCACGAGGTGCTCGCGGCCGGGGTTCTCTCCGGGGTCGCGGGCGGCGCCGCGATGGCGGCGGTGGTGGTGATCGCGGCGGCCGCGACGGGCATCGCTCCGTTGCAGCCGCTGGCGGCCATCGGCGAGACGTTCGTGGGGCCCGAGGCGCTCGAGGGCACCGCGGCGAAGGTGGCGCTCGGCGCGCTCGTACACCTCGCCGTCTCGGCGGCGTTCGGCGTCGTGTTCGCCGCGGTGGTCCCGCGGGACCTCCCCACGGGCTGCGCGATGGGGCTGGGCGCGGGCGGCGCCCTGTTCGCCATGGGGTTCATGATGTCCGTGATGGTGCCCTGGGCGAATCCCGGCTTCGCGGCAGCGGCCCAGGTCATGGGCGGCTCCTGGGTCATCGCGCACGCCGTCTTCGGCGCGGTGCTCGGGATCGCGCCGCGGCTCCGGCGCTCCCTGACCGGCCGGGCGAGCGGGGCCTCGTCCGAGGCGGCGCCCGCGCCGCCGCGGGCGGCTGCCATCGCGGTTCCGGGGTCTTCGTCCGCGCGCAGCCGGACCTGACGCGGCTCCGTGGAGGTCGAGGGCTCCCCGGGTCCCGCGGACCCGAGCCGGTCCGCGCTCGTCACGCCGGCGCGGCCTTCGGCCTCGCCGAGAGGAGGAGCCAGGCCGTGAGCAGGCCGAACGGCACGAGCGAGAGGAGGTCCGACCCGCCGCCCGAGAAGAACGGGTTGTGCGCGGTCGACCAGGTGGTGAGCACGCGGTCCACCGGCTCGAGGAGCCCGGCCATGAAGGCGATCACGATGCCTGCGATGGCGCCGCCGGCGATGTAGCCGGAGGCCATGAGGACGCCCGGGCTCTTGTCGGCCTCGGCGGCGATCTGGTCCTCCGAGAGGCCGCGGGCGAGGAGGCCCGGCCGGATGCGGCGATCGGCGAGCCAGCGCACGAGCCCGCCGATGAAGATGGGCGAGGACGAGGAGAGCGGCAGGTACACGCCGACCGCGAACGCGAGCGACGGGATGCCCGACATCTCGAGGACGATCGCGATCATGACGCCGAAGAGGACGAGCCCCCACGGCAGGCGCCGATCGAGGATGCCCTTGATGATGTACGACATGAGGGTCGCCTTCGGCGCGTCGAACTTCCGCACCTCGCTGCCGTCGGCGCGCTTCGTGAAGGTGCCGTTGATGCCGGGGTCCACGAGCCAGACGGCGCGGCCGGCGTCGTCCACGAGGTAGCGGCCCGCGGGCCCGCCGGCGTCGTCGGTCTTGTGCCACACGAGGAGGTCGCGCCTGTCGCCGCCGCTCTGCGCCTCGGCGGCGCGCTCGCGGTCCCCCGGCAGCGTCTTCGGGTCGACGCTCAGCCCGGCCGGCGCCACCCTGGCGGCGGGCACGTAGGTGGCCGCCGCCTCGTTGAGGCGGAGCAGGATGGGGCCGAGCACGAGCGCCGAGACGAGGGCGCCCACGAGGATGGAGATCTGCTGGTTCCGCGGCGTGGCGCCGACGAGGAACCCGGTCTTGAGGTCCTGCGACGTGGAGCCGCCGTTCGAGGCCGCGATGCACACGATGGCGCCCACCGACAGCGCCGTCACGTAGTACGGCCCGCCCGTCCAGCCCACCAGGAGGAAGACGAGGCACGTGATGAGCAGCGTCGCCACGGTCATGCCGGAGATGGGGTTCGAGGACGACCCGATCTCGCCGGTGAGGCGCGAGGAGACCGTGACGAAGAGGAAGCCCAGCGCCACGATGAGGACGGCGCCGATGACGTTCATGTGCAGCGGGCGCGCCAGCACGATGGCGACGATGAGCGCGAGGATGCCGCCGAAGACGAAGTTCATGGGGAGGTCGCGCTCGGTGCGGCGCGCGGACGGGCCCCCGCGCGCCCCGCCCACGTCCTTGAGGCCCTCGCGCAGGCCGCGCGCGATGATGGGGAGCGAGCGCAGGAGGCTGATGATCCCGCCCGCGGCCACCGCGCCGGCGCCGATGTAGAGGACGTAGGCGCTGCGGATCTGGCCCGGGCCCATGTCGTGGATGGGGACGCGGCCCGGCGCCAGCGCGCCGGGGATGGAGTCGCCGAAGAACTTGATGAGCGGGATGAGGACGAGGTAGGCGAGCACGCCGCCGGCGCACATGATCGACGCGATGCGCGGGCCGATGATGTAGCCGACGCCGAGCAGCTCGGGCGAGATCTCCGCCGAGACCGAGCCGGACTCGAAGGGCTTCTTGAAGATGCGCTCCGGCACGTCCTTCCAGCCCTTCAGCGCCACCATGATGGTCTTGTAGGCGAGGCCGATCCCGAACCCGGTGAAGATGGTGTGGGCGGAGAGGCGGCTCCCGCCGCGCTTCGCCTCCTCCTCGCGCGCGGCCCGCGAGGCGGCGGCGCGCGACTCCTCGGTGGCCCCCGCCTTCAGCACCTCGGCGCAGGCGGTGCCCTCCGGGTACTTGAGCTTCCCGTGCTGCGCCACGATGAGCGCGCGGCGGAGCGGGATCATCATGAGGATGCCGAGGAGGCCGCCCAGGACCGCCACGAGGGCGACCCGCGACAGCTCGAGGTCGAAGCCCAGGATCATGATGGCGGGCATCGTCACGCCGATGCCGAAGGCGATCGACTCGCCCGCGGAGCCGGCCGTCTGGACGATGTTGTTCTCGAGGATGGTCGCGTCGCGGATGCCGAGCTTCGAGGCGAGCCGGAAGAGCGCGATGGAGATGACCGCCACCGGGATCGACGCGCTCACGGTGAGGCCGACCTTGAGGACGAGGTACAGGGACGAGGCGCCGAAGACCACGCCGAGCAGCGTCCCCAGGATGACGGCGCGGGGCGTCAGCTCGCGCAGCGAGGTCTCGTCCGGCAGGTACGGCGTGAACGTGGTGGGCTCGGTCGCCTGGACCCTCACCTCGCGCTCGGTCGTCGCCATCGTTCCCTCGCAGTGTGCGTGGAAGGGGAGTCGGCTCCCTCTCTAGCAGTGTCTGCGGAGGTTGGCGACGCCGCGCCACCCGGCCCGGAAAGGGCTAATCGGGCGATCAGGGTCGCGGGCACGCGAGCGGGGCGGACGCCCCGTCACGAACGTGCCTGAACGAGGGCGTGGTTCGCGAGAACGAAGCGATCGCGAATCGCGAACCTCGTTCAGGAGCCGCGCTTCCCGAGCTGGGACGTGAGGTCCTTGTTCTTCTGCTGGTAGCGGGCGACCTCGCCGTTCAGGAAGTCGTTCTCGCCGCGCAGCTCCTCGACGTCCTCGGTGAGCTTCTGCAGGCGCGACTTGAGCTTCGCGATCTCGGCGGGGTCCGCGGCGGCGGGCGGCGGCCGCGAGGTGGAGGCCTGGGCGGCGCGCTCCAGCTCCTGGACCTTCTTCTTGAGCTGCAGCTCGGCGCGGGCGCGCGCCTCGAGGTGCCGCTCCAGGTCGACGAGGGCGGCCTTGAGCCGGGCCACCTCGGCTCCGTGCTTGCGCTCGGCCTCGGCGGCGTCGGCCGACATCCCCTTGCGCCGCTCCTCGGCGTCGTGGGCGGCCTTGCGGAGCGTGGCCTCGCGCGTCGCGCCCTCCCGCTCGAGCTCCTCGATGCGGCGCCGCGCGGCCGCGAGATCGGACTCGAGGCGCGACGACTGGCTCTGCAGCTTCCCCGCCTCCGCCTGGAGCCGCTCCTCGATGCGCGACCGCTCGGAGGCCGCGCTCTGCGCGGCGCGCGTGGACGACTCCGCCGCGGCCGTGCGCTGCTGCACGAGCTCGCGCAGGGAGGCGACCTCGCGCTTGAGCCGCGCCGCCTCCTCGGCCACCGCCTCGAGCCGGGCCAGCCGCGCCACCTCGGTCTCGAGCCGCCCCACGCGCTCGTGCTCGGCCCGGGCGGTCTCGCGAATCGACTCGAGCTCGCGCCGCGCCGAGTCGAGCTCGCGGGCGGTCTGGTCGCGCACCGCCGCCGCCTGCGCGGCGCGCCGCTCCGCCTCCGCGCGCGCGGCGTCGATCTTCTGCAGCTCGCCGCGGGTCCCCGCCACGTGGGCGCGCCCGGCGTCGAGATCCTGCGACAGCTCGGCGTTCCGCTTCTCCGCGGCCTCGAGCTGCGCCGACGCCGCCTGGCAGGCGTGCTCCGCCGCGACCGCCTTCTCGTCGTAGGCCTTGGCCTCGGCGCGGGCCTGGTGGAGCTGTGCCTCGATCGACTCGCGGAGCTGCCCGGAGCGCTTCAGC
>DATDDC010000711.1:0-2835 GCA_036523995.1 Anaeromyxobacter sp. | reverse complement strand
GCCCACCGGCAGGGGCGGCGGCGCGCCCGGCTCCGCGGCGGCCCCCTCCTCGAGCACGGCGAGGTCGTAGTCCCCGATCTGCACGAGATCGCCCGGGCGAAGCTTCCGGCGCCCGGCGATCCGCTCGCCGTTCACGCGGGTGCCGGTGAGGCTTCCCAGGTCCTCCACGAACACGGTCCCGTTCTGGCGGACGAAGCGGGCGTGGCGCCGCGACACGTTGCGCTCGCCGAGCCGGAAGGTGACGCCCTCGGCGGCGCGGCCGACGACGATGGCGTCGCCCGCGAACGGGACGACGGACCGGGTCCCCGACTCGTCCTCGATGACGAGCTTCATCGCTCCCTCGGGGAGTCCGTCCGCCTTCGCGCGGGGTCGGAGCGCGAGAGCCGCCGCTTGAAGCGCAGCCCGTCCCTCTCCGGCAGGACCACGAACTGATCGATCTCGTGCCCGGCGAGGACGAGGTCGATGCGGTGCCGCCGGTCGAGGCGCACGTCACCGATGGTGAGGGGCGTCCTGCCCGCGGGCCGCTCGTCGAGGAGGATGTCCGCGCCGGACGGCTCGCTCTCGATGGTGATGGCGCCGAGGGGCGACTTCAGCTTCACGTGGACCCGCGAGACCAGCTTCCCCGGCTCGACGGGCACCGCCACGGTCGTGTCCTTCACCTGCGGGCCTCCGAGCGTCACCTCGTGCTTCTGCGAGAGGTAGATGCCCTCGATGGCGGCGGGCGTGACGAGCTGCGTCTTCACGCCGTCGAAGGTGATCTCGAGGCCGGGCGGATCGGAGGTCACGAGCACGGCGCCGGGACGGAGGTAGGGCGCGCCGAAGTGGAAGCCGGCCGCGCCCGCCCCCGCCACGAGGAGGCCCACGAGCGCCGCGGTGGAGAGTCGGACGCCGTCCTTCACGACGGTCCGGGGGCGCCGCGCGCGCGGGGCGGGCCTCGCCTCCCGGGCGCGCACGTCCATGGGCTCGGGGGTGCGGTACGGCACCGCGGCCGCGGGCGAGATCGCCTGCTGCTGCGCCTCCTGTTGCGCGGCGTTGTAGAGGACCTTCATGATGAGCGGGTCGTGCGCGCGCCCGGCGCGCTGGCGCGTGATCTTGTCGGCGAAGACCTGCTGCATCTGCCTGCCGAGGTGGTCCTGGATGGCGGAGTGCGGCGTGGGGAAGAGCACGTCCACGAGCGCGTCCGCGAAGGAGCGCGCGTCGGGGTAGCGACGGTCCGGATCGTAGGCCAGGGCCCGTCCGATGATCGCGTCCACGTCCTTGGGCAGCCTCGGATCGATGGCGGTGGGCGGCACCACCTTGGCCCGGCGCGACTCGATGAGCGACTCGACGTCGGTCGCCTTGGGGAAGGGCTTCTGCTTCGTGAGGAGCTCGTAGAGGATGATGCCCGAGGCGAAGATGTCGACGCGGTGGTCCCACTGCTTCTCGAGCGAGGCCTGCTCGGGCGCCACGTACCCGAGCTTCCCCATGAGCATGCCCTCCTTGTAGTTGGAGAGCCCGGTGGCGGCGCGCGCGATGCCGAAGTCGAGGAGCTTCACCTCGCCTTCCCAGGAGAGGAGGCAGTTGTCGGGGGAGACGTCGCAGTGGACGATCTGGAGCGGGTTGCCCGCGGGATCGGTCTTGCGGTGCGCGTAGGCGAGGCCCTGCAGGAGCTGCAGGACGAGGAAGATGGACTGCTCCGGCGAGAGCTGGGCGCCGGCGCGCGCGAACGCCTGCATCATCTCCTTCATGGAGACGCCGTTCACGAGCTCCATGGAGATGAAGTAGTTCTGGTCGATGTTCCCGCACTCGTAGACCTGGGCGATGTTGGAGTGCGTGAGCTGGACCGTGAGGATGGCCTCGCGGACGAGCATGCGGATGAAGTTCACGTCCTGGGCTCTCGCGCGCAGGATGCGCTTCACCACCAGCTCCTTCTCGAAGCCGCCCGGCTCCCCCGGCACGCGCGCCCCCGGCACGCGCGCCCGGTAGATCTCCGCCATCCCGCCGACGGCAAGCCGCTGCAGCAGGAAGTACTTTCCGAACAGGTGCGGCTTGAACTCGGAGGATGCGGTCTGAGGTGCGACCTCGGCCACGGTCCCGCGATGTTAGCCCGGCGCGGCGCGCTGGACCAGCCGGCGCCGGCCGGGCGGCCGCCCGGGCGTCAATACCAGTCGAAGCCGACCCAGGTGGACCACGAGTTGGCGGTGCGGACGTTGCCCTTGTTGAAGGCGTAGGCCTGGCCGTCGAGGTTCACCGTCAGGTTGAACGCCTTCCCGAGCCAGAAGGCGTACCCGATCCCCGCGAGCACGTTCACGCCCCTCATGCTGACGTCGGTCGTCCGGAACGGCTCCTCGAGCTTCTGGACGAAGGAGGCGAGGCCCGCCGCTCCGCGGAGGAAGAAGCCGCGCTCGTTGGGGAAGAACATGAGGCCGACGTCGTAGTAGTTGAGCTGCACGTTCGAGTCGAAGCCGCTCAGCTGGGCGGACGATCCGACCGCGCCGCCGTCGAAGCCGAGGAGCAGGCGAGGCGAGATCGTGGCGCCCACGCGGAGGTTGAACGAGACGTTGGTTCGCGACGGGTAGACCATGCTCTGGAACTCGGCGTCGCCCGAGTCGAGCTTCACGGTCCCGTCGCCGGTGCCGAAGCCGAAGCCGATGTACCAGGTGTCCCGCTTGCGAAGCGGTGGCTGGTAGGGCTGAGGGCGGCTGCCCGGAGGCGGGGGGTACGGGGGCGGGGGAGCGTACTGCGGAGGAGGCGCGTACTGCGGAGGCGGAGCGTACTGTGGAGGAGGCGCGTACTGCGGCGGCGGCGCGTACTGGGGCGACGTCTGCGGCGCCGGGGCGGCCTGCGGCTGCGGGG
>DATDDC010000710.1:0-5322 GCA_036523995.1 Anaeromyxobacter sp. | reverse complement strand
GCCGACCATCTCGGTGATCATGCTCACCCTCGGCCTCGCCTCGATCCTCAAGGCGATCGCCCAGGCCTTCTGGGGGACGGAGACCCACCCGTACCCGCAGATCTTCCCGAGCGAGCCGGTCATGATCGGGCCGCTCCCCGTCTCGCAGGGCTACCTGTTCAGCGTCGCGAGCGTGGGGCTCTTGCTCGTCATCTTCTCCGCCTTCTTCAAGTACACCCGCGCCGGCATCGCCATGCGCGCCACCGCCTTCTCGCAGCAGGTGGCCCTCTCGATGGGCGTGTCGGTGCAGCACATCTTCGCGCTCGCCTGGTCGATCGCGGCGGTGGTCTCCGCCATCGGCGGCGTGCTCCTCGGCGGGATCCGCGGCGGCGTGGACGGCGCGTTCGCGCTCTTCGGCCTCAAGGTCATCCCGGTCGTCATCCTCGGGGGCCTCGACTCGGTGGGCGGCGCCATCGTGGGCGGCTTCATCATGGGGATCCTGGAGAACCTCTCCGGCGGCTACCTCGATCCCCTGTTCGGCGGCGGCGTGAAGGAGGTGGCGCCGTTCATCGCCCTCGTCGCCATCCTGGCGGTGAAGCCCTACGGCCTCTTCGGCAAGGTGAAGATCGAGCGGGTCTAGCTCGTCCTCGGGAGACGGAATGCGCTGCGGCGACTTCAGGGAGACGTACTCCGAGGACATGGCCATCTTCGACTCGCCCCTCCCGCGCTGGCTCCTCGGGATCTTCCTCGCCGCCCTGGCGGCGCTGCCGTTCGTGGCCACGAGCTACTGGATGGACGTCCTCAACCGGATCCTCATCGCCACCATCGCGGCCATGGGGCTCAACATCCTCACCGGCTTCACGGGCCAGATCTCCCTCGGCAACGCCGCCTTCCTCTCCGTCGGCGCCTACGCCACCGCCTCCCTGGGCGGCAGGCTCGGGCTGCCCTTCCCCATCGTCATCCCCGCGGCAGGCGTCCTCACCGCCCTCGTCGGCATGGTGTTCGGCGTCCCGTCGCTCCGGCTCAAGGGCCTCTACCTCGCCGTCGCCACGCTCGCGGCCCACTTCGTCATCGAGTTCACGGTGACGCACTGGGAGGCGGTGACGGGCGGCGTGAACGGGCAGTCCGTGCCCGCCGCGAAGCTCGGGCCCATCGAGCTCGCCGGCGACAAGAAGCTCTTCTGGCTCGTCCTGCCGCTCACCGCGCTCTTCCTCTACTTCGCGAAGAACCTCTTCCGCACCAAGGTGGGGAAGGCCTTCGTGGCGATCCGCGACCAGGACATCTCGGCCGAGGTCATGGGCGTGAGCGTCTTCAAGTACAAGCTCCTCTCCTTCGGCGTGTCGTCGTTCTACGTGGGGGTGGCGGGCTCGCTCCTCGCCTACCAGGCGCGCATCATCAGCCCCGAGAACTTCCCCATCACCGTGGCCATCGATCAGCTCGGCATGATCATCATCGGCGGCCTGGGGAGCGTCCTCGGCTCGATCTTCGGGGCGGTGTTCGTGACGCTCCTCCCCGAGGTGCTGCGCCTCCTCACCGGCTCCCTCTCCGACACGTTCCCGCAGCTCTACGGGCTCTTCGCGCCCCTCAAGACGGGCCTCTTCGGCCTCGCCATCGTGCTCTTCCTCGTGTTCGAGCCCGACGGCATGGCCGCGCGCTGGCACAAGGTGAAGAACTACTGGAAGCTGTATCCGTTCTCATACTGACGGTGAAGCATCCCTCCGTCGAGCCCAGCAGTGGGCGGAGGGAGAACCCGAGCACCAGGGAGGCAACACATGGCGAACCATAGGAACCGCTCGTGGGCGCTGCCGGCCGCGGCGGCCGCGCTCCTCCTCGCGGGCCGCGCCCAGGCCCAGGAGATCAAGGTCGGCGGCCTCTTCGATCTCACCGGCATCACCTCGGACGTGGGCAAGCCCTACGCCCAGGGCGCGCAGGACGCCGTCGCCTGGACGAACGCGAACGGCGGGATCAACGGCAAGAAGCTCCGGCTCATCGCCGTCGACTACGGCTACAAGATCCCGGAGGCGGTCGCCGCCTACAAGCGGCTCGTGGGGGACGAGAAGGTCATCATGATCAACGGCTGGGGCACGGGCGACACGCTCGCGCTGAAGCAGTTCGTGAACGACGAGAAGATCCCGTACTTCTCCGCCTCGTTCGCGGGCGACCTCACCGATCCCTCGAAGACCCCGTACAACTTCTTCGTGGCCCCGAGCTACTCCGACGAGCTGCGGGCGTGGCTCTCCTGGGTGAAGGCCGACTGGAAGGACAAGAGCCGCAACCCCAAGGTGGCCTTCTTCTACGGCGACAACCCCTACGGCAAGGCGCCCATCGAGGCGGGCCGCCGCTTCTGCAAGGAGAACGGGCTCGACCTCGTGGACGAGGAGATCGTGCCCGGCAACTTCCAGGACGCGACGAGCCAGCTCCTCAACATGAAGCAGAAGGGCGCGGACTACGCGTACATCAACGTGACCACCACGGGCGTCTCGCTCATCCTCCGCGACGCGAAGAAGCTCGGCCTCGCCACCAAGTTCGGCTCGAACCCGTACGGCTTCTCGGAGTCGCTCCCCGCCGTGGCCAAGGAGGCGGCGGAGGGCGCCACGGGCGTCATGCCGCACGTGCCCTTCGGCGAGAACGTCCCCGGGATGAAGCGCCTCGTGGAGTGGCACCAGAAGAACCACCCCAACGACACGCACGACGCCCTGTACGTTCGCGGCTGGAGCTACGTCCTCACCTGGACCGAGGTGCTCAAGCGCGCGGACAAGGCCGGGCAGCTCAACGGCCCCGGCGTGAAGGCCGCCGCCGAGACGCTCAAGGACTTCGACCTGGGCGGGCTCACGAGCCCGGTCACCTACACGGCGAGCGATCACCGGCCCTCCACGAAGACGCCCATCTACATGGTGAAGGGCGGCAAGCTCGTGAAGGTCGCGGAGTACGACATGCCGCGCAAGCCGGAGTGGCTCGGGCTCTGAGGCCTCTCCCTCTCCTCCGCCCTCTTCCCCCGGCGCCGGCCGGGGGGAGAGGGGGCGAAGGGCTCCATGCTGGCGCTCAAGAACGTCGAGGTCATCTACGACGACGTGATCCTCGTCCTGAAGGGGCTCTCGCTCGAGGTCCCCGACGGGAAGATCATCGCGCTCCTCGGCTCGAACGGCGCCGGGAAGTCGACGACGCTCAAGGCCATCTCCGGCCTCCTCAAGGCGGAGGAGGGCGAGGTCACGGACGGCGCCATCGAGTTCGACGGGGCGCGCACCGACCGCCTCGATCCCGAGGAGATCGTCCGCCGCGGCGTCTTCCAGGTGATGGAGGGCCGCCGCGTCTTCGAGGACCTCACGGTCGACGAGAACATCGTCGTGGGCGGGTACACGCGCAAGGACCGCGCCGCCCTGAAGCGGGATCACGAGCTCGTCTTCGAGTACTTCCCCCGCCTGCGCGAGCGCCGGAAGAAGCTCGCCGGCTACCTCTCGGGCGGCGAGCAGCAGATGCTCGCCATCAGCCGCGCCCTCATGGCGCGTCCCAAGCTCATCCTCCTCGACGAGCCGTCGCTCGGGCTCGCGCCGCTCCTCGTGCGCGAGATCTTCGACATCCTCGTCCGCATCAACCGGGAGGAGAAGACGAGCTTCCTCCTCGTCGAGCAGAACGCGAACCTCGCCCTCGGCATCGCGCACTACGGGTACATCATGGAGAACGGCCGCATCGTCCTCGACGGCGAGCCGGACAAGCTGCGCGCCAACGAGGACGTGAAGGAGTTCTACCTGGGCGGCGGCGCGGGCGAGACGCGGTACAAGAACCTCAAGTTCTACAAGCGGCGGAAGCGCTGGCTGTAAGGCGCGGCGCCACGGCCGCCGCGTCGAGGCTACAGACCCCGGGCTCCAGGCTTCAGGAACCGCCGCGCGTCCCGTAGCCTGAAGCCCGTAGCCTGACGTCTCTCCGAAGGAGGACCCCCATGCCCACTCTCCGTCCCGGCGGGATCTACGACGCCCGCATCGAGACCTTCACGCCTGCGGAGCGCCGGGCCTACCTCGGCGGCCGCCTCGGCGAGACCGTGCGGCACGCCTTCGAGAGCGCGCCGCGCGTCCGGCGCACGCTCGAGGCGGCGGGCCTCGGCGCGGGCGACGTGCGCGGCATGGACGACCTCGCGCGGATCCCCGTCACGCGCAAGGACGACCTGCCCGCCCTCCAGGCCGAGGAGCCGCCCTTCGGCGGCCTCGCCGGCGTGCCCATCGGCAAGCTCGCCCGCGTCTTCATGTCGCCGGGGCCCATCTACGATCCGCAGGGCACCGAGGAGGACTTCTGGCGCTTCCGCCAGGCCCTCGCCGCGGCGGGGTTCCGCAAGGGAGACGTCGCGCTCGTCTCGGCCTCGTACCACCTCACGCCGCTCGGCTTCATGCTCGACGACGGCGCGCGCGCGCTCGGCTGCGTCACCATCCCGGGCGGCGTCGGGCAGACCGAGCTGCAGGCCAAGGTGGCGGCGTCGCTCAGCGCCACGGCGTACCTCGGCACGCCGAGCTTCCTCCTCACGCTCCTCCAGAAAGCGCGGGACGCCGGCGCCCCCCTCGCCTTCGAGGTCGCCTTCGTCGTCGCCGAGATGCTCCCCGAGTCCCTGCGCGCGGACATCGAGGCCTTCGGCGTTCGCGTGCTCCAGGGCTACGGCACCGCGGACCTCGGCTGCCTCGCCTACGAGTGCACCGAGAAGGGCGGCTGGCACCTGCATCCGGAGGCCATCGTGGAGGTCCTCGATCTCGAGACCGGCAAGGCCGCCGCGCCGGGCCACCCGGGCGAGGTGGTGGGGACCATCTTCGACCGGGAGTACCCCCTCATCCGCTTCGCGACGGGCGACATCTCCTCGCTCTCCGCCGAGGAGCGCTGCGCCTGCGGCCGGACGATGCCGAAGCTCCAGGGCCTCCTCGGCCGCGTCGGCGACGCCGTGAAGGTCCGCGGCATGTTCGTGCGCGGCGCGCAGGTGGAGGCGGTGGGGAAGAAGTTCCCGGAGGTCTCCCGGGTCCAGGCGCTCGTCACGCGCGAGGGCCACCAGGACCGGCTCGAGGTCCTGGCCGAGGTGGCGGATCCGTCGGCCGCGGGAGATCTCGCCGCCCGGCTGGGCGAGGCGCTCCGCGAGGAGATCAAGGTCAGGGCGGAGGTCCGGCTCGTGGCGAAGGGCGCCATCCCGGCGAGCGCGAAGCGGCTCGAGGACCGGCGGGTCTGGAAGTAGAGGGGCCCGCCCGGCTCGTCGCGCCGGGTCCGGACGCGCGCTACCGGCTCGTGGCCTGGCCCGCGTTCGCTAGGGCGATGCGCGCCTGGTAGAGGTCCCCGCGCGCGAGCGCCTCGTTCGCGGCGGCGATCCACTGCGCG
>DATDDC010000709.1:0-12708 GCA_036523995.1 Anaeromyxobacter sp. | reverse complement strand
GGGCCATGGAACGAGCCCAGAAGATCGAGCTTGGCGCAGCGATTCGGAAGGCCCGCCAAGAACAGCAGCTGACCCAGTTCACCCTCGCGATTCGCGCCGGCTGCTCACCGCCGACGATCTGGTTCTGTGAGCACGACGCCGCCAGCGAGACCATGCTCGCCAAGGTCGCCAAAGCGCTCAGGGTGAAGCTGCCCAAGAACGACGCGCACAAGGTGAGCCCGTGAACGCCGAGGCTCCGAACACGCCCGACGTCGAGCCGCTCTGGACCGTCGAGGACGTCATGCGGTTCCTGAAGCGATCGCGACGGTGGGTGTACGGCCACGCCGACGAGCTCGGCGCGATCCGCGAGTTCGGCGGGCTGCGGTTCGACCCCGCGGCGCTCCGTGCGCGCGCGCAGGCGGCCGGCAGGGTGCTCGCGTTCCCCCCGAAGCCGACGAGGTGAGCCATGGCGCACGCGGAGCGACACCTCGGAACGTGGCGCGCGCGGTACCGGACACCCGAGGGGTGGCGGCGCGCGCATGCGCCTCGCGGCGTCACCTGGTCGAAGGCGCAGGCGAAGGCGGAGGCCGCCCGCCTCGAGCGCGCCGCCCTGGGGGGCGAGCTGCCCTCGGCGGACGCGGAGCGGCTCACCCTCGCGGACCTCTGCACGTGGTGGCTCCGCACCTGGTGCAAGGAAGCGAGCCACGATCGCGAGCTCTCCCGCCTCAAGGCGAACATCCTCGAGCACGCGATCGGCGCGCTCCCCCTGCCGCGGGTGACGTCCGACATCGTCGAGGCCCGCCTCCGCGAGATGGAAGCGGCGGGCGCGGCGCCGGCGACGGTGGAGCACGTGCGGCGCACGCTGCGGACCGTCTTCAACCGCGCGGCGAAGGCGAGGATCTGGACCCGGAACCCGGCCGCGGAAGCGCACGCGCGCTCCATGGACCCGGTCCGCGAGACGCGGCCACTCGCCGCCGAGGAGGTGCCGCGGGTCGTCGCCGCGATCGGCGAGCCATGGAAGCGGGACCTCGTCGTCGCCGCGTTCTACACGGCCATGCGCAAGGGCGAGCTCCTGGCGCTCCGCCGTGATGCTCTCGACTTCGACGCGGGCACCATCCGGATCGGCGGCTCGCACGGGCGCGCGACGACGAAGGGCGGCCACGCCGATACGATCCCGATGGCAGCGCCGCTCCGGCCCTACCTCGAGCACGCCTGCGAGGCCGCGGGGGAGAGCGAGCTCGTCTTCCCCGCGCCCGACGGCGGGCGGCGCCCCGGTTCGACGGACGCCGTGGCGATCATCCGGCGCGCGCTCCGCGACGCGGGCCTCGTCGAGGGCTGGGACCACGTGTGCCGCCGGAAGCGGTGCCGCGAGGCGGGGGTCTACGTGGAGCGCCACTCCGAGCGGCGGTCCGACCTTCGGTGCCCGCGCTGCGGGATGCGCCTCCTCGCGAAGGCGGGGCCGCGGCCGTTTACGTTCCACGCGCTGCGCCACACGGGAGCGAGCCTCCTCGCCCGCGCCCGAGTCCCCGTCCACGTCCTGCAGCGGGTCCTGCGGCACCGCTCGATCGAGACGACGGTGCGGCGGTACGTCCACCTCTACGACGACGACCTCCGGAAGGCGCTCGAGGCGCTCCCGGCGCTGCCGCCGCCGGCGAAGAAGATCGCGACCGCGGCGGTCGAGCGGCACGCGGCGGCCGTGGTCGGCGGCCATGCCCCTCCCGTGCCCCTCTTCGTACAGGTGGTGAAGGGCAACGGACCGACCCCCGAGGCGGAAAACGCGGCGGAGATCGGCCCGTTGCAGGTGGCGCGCGGTAAGGGATTCGAACCCCTGGCCTTCGGCTCCGGAGGCCGACGCTCTATCCAGCTGAGCTAACCGCGCGTTTGCGGTCGCCTTCTCTATTGCAGCCGTCCCGGGAAGGCAAGGAGGTTCGCGGATGTGCGCGATCTGCGCGGACCGCGCGTACCGTCGGTTTCATGCGGCGGGCTGCCGCATCTTGGGCGCTTGATGCCGCACCCCCCGTATGGTAGTCACGCCCGCCGTGCCCCGAATCGAAACGCTGGAGCAGCTCCTCAAGGCGACGGCCCTCGTCTGCTCGCTCATCTCCATCCTCATCCTCGTCTGGTACGTCGCGAAACGGCCGCCGCTCGGCCGCATGACGAAGGTGATGCTGCTCTTCGGGCTCGGCGTCATGCCCCTCGGCGTCGCGCTCACCGGCAACATCGCCGGCTTCGAGTACACGCTGAAGCGGCAGTTCTGCGGCTCCTGCCACGTCATGCTGCCGTACACGGAGGACGCGCAGGACCCGAAGTCCACGAGCCTCGCGTCGGTCCACAGCCGCAACCACAGCTTCGGGGAGGAGAGCTGCTACACCTGCCACGCCGACTACCAGCTCTTCGGCGCGATGACCACCAAGGTGAACGGCCTCAAGCACCTCTTCTACTACATCACCGAGTACGCCAACACCGGGCCCTACGGCGAGGGCGGCAAGCCCATCCACATGTACAAGCCGTTCCAGAACACGATGTGCACGCGCTGTCACTCCACGACGGCGCCGTCGTGGACGAAGGTGGACGACCACCAGGGCATGCTCGAGGACATCCGCAAGGGCGACGCGAAGTGCGTCGACTGCCACACCGGCGACAAGATCCACCCGCGCGCGTTCGCGCACGGCGGCAACGGCCGCGCGCCGGCCACCGCCTCCGCGGCGAAGTGAGGAGGACGATCCATGATCTCCAAGCTCACCATCCGCCGCCTCGTCCTCATCTCCACGATCACGACGCTCGTCGCGCTCGGGCTCATGATCCTCGGCATCGTCTTCCCGAGGCCCGTGCTCCTCGTCCTGGCGATGAGCCTCGGCCAGCTCTTCGGCACGCTGTCGCTCGCGCTCTACCTCCTCGCCATCGTCCTCGACCTCCAGGGCGTGGGCGAGCACGACGAGATCGCGCCGTACATCGGCCTCGACCGCACCCGCGAAGAGGGCGGGAGCGGAGAAAAGGGCCCGTAGACCCCGGATCCGTCCGATCGACACGAGCGGCCGATCGCCTCGGCGAGCGGCCGTTTTCGCCTTGGTACGGTGCGCAAGCGCGCCCGTCGGCGCGGGTGTCCCGAGACTCGTCCCTGCTTCGAGGGACGCATTCCTTGACCCTCGCAGGCGCGGGCTGCTACCAATGAGAGGCTGCCGCGTCGGGAGCGCGCGCGTGCATCAAGGGGTGTGCAGATGGCAATCCGGGCGATCGCGGTGGAGGACGACGATGCGGTGGCGAAGCTCATCGCCCAGGTCCTCACGTCGAACGGGTTCGAGGTGTGCGGCACCGCCGCGACGGGCGAGGACGGCGTGGCGCTCGCACGCAGGGAGAAACCGGACGTGGCCCTCATCGACCTCGGCCTGCCCAAGATGAGCGGCGAGGACGTCATCGCCACCATCCACCAGGAGCTGCCCAAGACCGCGTGCATCGCGCTCACCGCCGTCGACATCCCCGCCCGCGTGCTCGGCGCGATGCGGGCCGGGGCGGCCGGCTACATCCTGAAGCCCTTCCACGCGAGCGAGCTCGCCCGGTCCATCGAGGAGGTGCTCTCCGGCGAGGGCGCCGCCATCAGCCCCAAGGCCGCCAAGGTGCTCCTCCAGGAGCTGCGCGGCGATCCTCCGGAGCAGCGCGCGAAGGACGGCCCGGCCCTCTCGAAGCGCGAGCTCGAGGTGCTCCAGCTCCTCGTGCACGGCCACACCTACGCGGACGTCGCGCAGGCGCTCGGCATCGCCGAGGGCACGGTGCAGACGTACGTGAAGCGCATCTACGAGAAGATGGACGTCTCGACCAAGGCCGAGGCGGCCCTCCTCGCCGTGGCGCGCGGCCTCGTGAAGCCCTGAACCGGGCACGTTAAACCCGGCTCTTGCCCCGACGTGAACCCCGGGGCGGGTCGGCGCGCCTTGACTTCCCCGGATCGGTCCCTATAATGAGGCCCTTTTCGCGCCCGGAAACGCAGCCTAAATGCGCGTCAATATTGACGAAATTAAAGACGCCGGCCTGGACCGGAGCTGGGACCTCACCCGCGAGCAGCTCGACGCGGTCGTGGCAGGCGACCGGGCGGGCTACCGAGCGCGGGAGAGGGCGCACGTCGACGCCCACCTCGAGAAGGTGGAGCGGCGAGTCCGCGTCGATGCGAAGGCGATGGCCGCGCTCCAGGTCGCCTGCGGGCGTTGCCTCGCGCCGGTCGCGCTCGACGTGCCCGTGGAGTTCGAGCTGACGCTCGTCCCCGAGGACGAGTACGAGGAGGCGCCGCCCCGGGCGGAGAAGGAAGGGCACAAGGGCCACGGCGGCGGGAGCTTCGAGGCGAGGGAGGCGGAGGAGGAGACGTACTCCGGCAAGACCGTCGACCTCGATCCCATCCTCCGCGAGCAGATCGTCCTCGCCCTGCCGAGCTACCCGGTGTGCAAGGAGAGCTGCAAGGGACTTTGCCCCGTGTGCGGGGCGAACCTGAACGACCGCGAGTGCGGTTGCGATCGCCACGTCCCGGACCCGCGCTGGGCGGGCCTGAAGAACGTGAAGCTGTAGGGGCCGGGGCCGCACCGGCCGGTCCTACCGAGGCAACCAGAGCAGAGGAGTGCAGAGGCCATGGGTCTCCCGAAGAAGAGGACCAGCAAGATGCGCCGCGACCGCCGCCGGGCCGCGAACTTCAAGCTCTCGCCCGCGAACGTGACGCGGTGCCCGAAGTGCAAGGAGCCGGTGCTCTCCCATCGCGCCTGCCCGTCGTGCGGGACGTACAAGGGCGAGCAGATCACCGAGGCGCAGTAGGTGGAGAAGTTCGCGCCTGTCGCGGTGGACGCGATGGGGGGAGACCATGCCCCCGGCGCCATCGTGCAGGGTGCGATTAACGCGGCGCGTAAGGGCCGGCCCGTCATCCTGGTCGGCCCCGAGGCGCGCGTGCTCGAGGAGCTCGCTCGCCACCGCGCCGGGCACCAGCTTCCCCTCGAGGTGAAGAACGCCTCCGAGGCGGTCGAGATGACCGACCACCCGGGCCAGGCGATGCGCCGCAAGAAGGACAACTCGATCCGCGTCTGCTTCGACCTCGTGGCGTCGGGCAAGGCCGGCTCGATGGTGTCCGCAGGCAACTCGGGCGCGGTGATGGCGGGAGCGATCCTCGTGCTCGGCCGGCCGCCCGGCGTCGAGCGACCCGCCATCATCTCGGCGCTGCCGGCGCTCCGCGGCGCGCCCATCCTCCTCGACATGGGGGCGGTCGTCGACGCGAAGCCCATCCACCTCGTCCAGTTCGCCCTCATGGGCGAGGTCTGGGCCCGGCGCGTGGGCGGCGTCGCCCGCCCCAAGGTCGCCATCCTCTCGAACGGGGAGGAGGCGTCGAAGGGGACCGACCTCACGCGCGCGGCCGCCGCGGCGCTCCGCCGCTCGGCCATCCACTTCGTCGGCTACTGCGAGGGCCGCGACCTCCTCACCGGCGAGTTCGACGTCATCGTCACGGACGGCTTCACCGGGAACGTCGCCCTGAAGACCATGGAGGGGACGGCCAAGGTCGTGGGCGAGTACCTGAAGCGCGCCCTGCGCAGCTCGACGCGGGCGAAGCTCGGCGGCCTGCTCTCCAGGGAAGCGCTCGACCTCATGAAGAAGCGCATCGACTGGCGCGAGGTGGGGGGCGCGCCGCTCGTGGGCGTGAACGGCGTGGGCATGATCAGCCACGGCCGCTCCGACGCCCTCGCCATCGAGAACGCGGTGCGGCGCGCGGGCGACGCAGCCCGGACGCACTTCACGGACGAGATCGCGAACGCGGTGGCGCCCTCGCAGGCGCTCCTCGCGGCAGCCGTCCCTGCGGCCGCCGAGGCCGCTCCCCCCACCCCGTCCGTCCGGCGCCAGGCGCCGCACGGAGCCTGAAGGAGAAGAGGAAGCCATGCGATCGCTCATCGTAGGAACCGGGTCGTACGCGCCCGAGAAGATCCTGACGAACGCCGACCTCGAGAAGATGGTCGACACGAGCGACCAGTGGATCCAGGAGCGCACCGGCATCAAGGCGCGCCACATCGCGGCGCCCGAGCAGGCCACCTCCGATCTGGCCCTCGTGGCGGTGCAGCGGGCGCTCGAGGCCGCGAAGCTCGACGCCAAGGACGTGGAGCTCATCGTCTGCGGGACGGTCACGCCGGACTACCCGTTCCCCTCGGTGGCGGCGGTGCTGCAGGGCAAGATCGGCAACAAGAAGGCCTTCGCCTTCGACGTCTCCGCGGCCTGCGCCGGATCGATGTACGCGCTCGGCATCGCGGACCGCTACGTCGTCTCGGGCGCGGTGAAGAACGCGCTCGTGGTGGGCGCCGACGCCCTGACGCGCATCACCGACTGGACCGACCGCAACACCTGCATCCTCTTCGGCGACGGCGCGGGGGCCATGGTGCTCCGCCCGACCGACGATCCCCGGCGCGGGGTCCTCACCGTGCGCCTGCACACCGACGGCGCGCTCGTGCCCATCCTGCTCCAGCCGGGCGGCGGCTCCCGGGACCCGATCTCGGAGAAGGTCGTCCGCGAGAAGTCGCACTACGTGAAGATGAACGGCCGCGAGGTCTTCAAGGTCGCGGTCCGCGCCCTCGTCGACGGCTGCAAGGAGGTCCTCGACGCCGAGAAGCTCACCCCCGGCGACGTCACCTGGGTCATCGCGCACCAGGCCAACAAGCGGATCCTGGACGCGACGCTCGACCGCCTCGCCATCCCGGCGTCGAAGTGCTGGATGAACCTCGAGCAGTACGGCAACACCTCCGCCGCGAGCGTTCCCATGACGCTCGACGAGGCGAACCGCGCCGGCTGGTTCAAGCCGGGCGACGTTATCCTCATGATGGCCATCGGCGGCGGCATGGCCTGGGGCGCCGGCGTCGTCCGCTGGTGAGGGAAGCCGAGAGAGGCGACATGGGCAAGCTCGCGTTCATCTTCCCCGGCCAGGGCTCGCAGGCCGTGGGCATGGGGAAGGACCTCCACGGCGCCTTCCCCGAGGCCCGCGCCGTGTTCGACGAGGTCGACGCCGCCCTGGGCGAGGCCCTGTCCCGCCTCTGCTTCGAGGGCCCCGAGGAGAAGCTGAAGCTCACGGCCAACACGCAGCCGTCCATCCTCACGGTGTCGGTCGCGGCGGCGGCCGTGCTCGCGAACCAGGGCGTCGTCCCCGACCTCGTGGCCGGCCACTCGCTCGGCGAGTACTCCGCGCTCGTCGCGGTGGGCGCCTGCGGGGCCGCCGAGGCGGCGAAGGCGGTGCGGGCGCGCGGCACCTTCATGCAGGAGGCGGTTCCGGCGGGGAAGGGCGCCATGAGCGCCATCCTCGGCCTCGAGCCCGCCAAGGTGAAGGAGATCTGCGCCGCCGTCGAGGCGGAGACGGGCGAGGTCGTGTCGCCCGCGAACTACAACGAGCCCGCGCAGACGGTGATCGCAGGCGCCGCCGGCGCGGTGGAGCGGGCGGGGGGGAAGCTCAAGGAGGCCGGCGCGAAGCGCGTCCTGCCGCTCCCCGTGTCCGCCCCCTTCCACTGCGCGCTCATGGCGCCCGTGAAGGCGCGGCTCGAGCCCGTGCTCCGGGCCATCCCGTGGCGGGCCCCTCTCCGGCCGGTGGTGACGAACGTCGAGGCGAAGCCGAACGGCGACCCCGCCCGCGTCGTGCCGCTCCTCGTGGAGCAGGTGACCGCACCCGTTCGCTGGATCGAGTGCGTCGAGGAGCTCGTCCGCCAGGGGGTGACGCGCCTGGTCGAGGTCGGTCCCGGAAAGGTGCTGTCCGGTCTCGCGAGGCGCATCGACAAGTCCGTCCAGGTGTGGAACGTGGAAGACCACGCCTCGCTCGAGAAGACCCTCGCCGCGCTCGGGGCGTGACGGAGGCGATGGAGACCTCATGACCCACGACTTCAAGGGAAAGGCCGCGCTCGTCACCGGCGCCTCGCGCGGCATCGGCCGCGCCATCGCCGTGGCGCTGGCCCGGGGCGGAGCGAGCGTGGCGCTCAACTACGCCGGGAACGAGGTCGCCGCCGAGGAGGCGCTCCGGCTCGTCCTCGCCGCGGGCGCGCCCAAGGCGAAGACCTACCGCTTCGACGTCGCCGATCCCGCCGCCTGCAACGCGGCGGTGGACTCCGTCCTCGCCGATCTGGGCGGGCTCGACATCCTCGTGAACAACGCCGGCATCGCCATCGACCAGCTCGTCATGCGGCTCAAGGACGAGGACTGGAACCGTCAGCTCCAGGTGAACCTCACCGGCACCTTCAACCTCATCCGCGCCGTCGCGCGCCCCATGATGAAGGCGAGGCGCGGCGCCATCGTGAACGTCACCTCGGTCGTGGGCGAGATGGGGAACGCGGGCCAGGCGGCCTACGCCGCGGCCAAGGCGGGCCAGATCGGTCTCACCAAGTCGGTGGCGCGCGAGCTCGCCTCGCGCAACATCCGCGTGAACGCGGTCGCACCCGGCTTCATCGACACCGACATGACCCAGGCGCTGCCCGAGCCCACGAAGGAGAAGCTCAAGGAGGCGATCCCGCTCGCCCGGCTCGGCGGCGCGGAGGACGTCGCGAACGCCGTGGCGTTCCTCGCGAGCGACGAGGCATCGTACGTGACCGGCGAGGTGCTGCGGGTCAATGGCGGGATGTACATGTAGCCGCGGTCCCCCGCGGCGAAGGGCAACGAACCCCCACACGGAGAGGAGACGGCATGACGGCAACGATCGAGCAGAAGGTGAAGAACATCATCGCGGACCAGCTCGGCGTGGGCGAGGAGGAGATCAAGGCCACCTCGTCCTTCATCGAGGACCTCGGCGCGGACTCGCTCGACATCGTCGAGCTGGTCATGGCCATGGAGGAGGAGTTCGAGGTCGAGATCCCCGACGAGGAAGCGGAGAACATCAAGACCGTGCAGGACGCGGTGAATTACATCACCACGCACAAGAAGTAGGCGGTCGCAGGGAAGGGGGCCCTTGCCCTCCGGGCCGTGCGCCGGGCGTTCGGGGCGCGGGCCGTGGAGCGGCGGGGCCGGGGCTTTTTCGCCGGGGGCAGCCCCGGCCGTTCAGAGGTCGTTTCACCAGAGGTGATTCGAATGAGCAGGCGTCGCGTCGTCGTCACCGGACTCGGTCTCGTCTCTCCCGTCGGCATCGGGACGGAGGAGACCTTCAGCGCCCTCGTGGCGGGCAAGAGCGGCATCGGGCCGATCACGCTCTTCGACGCGTCCACCTTCCCGAGCCGCATCGCGGGCGAGGTGAAGGGCTTCGATCCCTCGAAGTTCATGGACCGCAAGGAGGTCCGCCGCAACGACCGCTTCATCCAGTTCGCGCTGGCCGCGGCGGCCATGGCCATGAAGGACTCCGGCCTCGACATGTCGAAGGAGGATCCGGACAAGGTCGGCTGCATCATCGGCGCGGGCATCGGCGGCCTCGG
This sequence comes from Anaeromyxobacter sp., assembly GCA_036523995.1. Classification (GTDB taxonomy): domain Bacteria; phylum Myxococcota; class Myxococcia; order Myxococcales; family Anaeromyxobacteraceae; genus Anaeromyxobacter. The sequence goes on along the minus strand of DATDDC010000709.1, from coordinate 3,346 downwards.
CACCATCGAGGAGGAGCACAAGACCTTCCTGGAGAAGGGGGTCCGCAAGATCGGGCCCTTCTTCATCCCGAGCCTCATCATCAACCTCGCCCCGGGGCAGATCAGCATCAAGTACGGCATGAAGGGGCCGAACTTCTCGCCCGTCTCGGCGTGCGCCACGGGGAACCACGCCATCGGCGACGCCATGATCTACATCGAGCGCGGCCTCGCCGACGTGATGGTGACGGGCGGCTGCGAGGCGACCATCACCGCAATCGGCATCGGCGGCTTCTGCGCGGCGCGCGCCCTGTCCGAGCGGAACGACGCGCCGGAGAAGGCGAGCCGCCCCTTCGACAAGGGGCGCGACGGCTTCGTCGCCGGCGAGGGCTCCGGCCTCCTCGTCGTGGAGGAGTACGAGCACGCGCGCCGGCGGGGCGCCAAGATCTACGCCGAGGTCGCGGGCTACGGCGCCACGGCCGACGCGAACCACATCACCTCGCCCGCACCGGAGGGCGAGGGCGGCCAGCGCGCCATGCGCATGGCGCTGCGCGACGCGGACGTGTCGCCCGAGCAGGTCGGCTACGTGAACACGCACGGCACGTCCACGCCGCAGGGCGACGTGGCCGAGTGCCAGGCCATCAACCGCGTCTTCGGCGACCATGCCAGGAAGGGCCTCATGGTCTCGTCGACGAAGTCCATGACGGGCCATCTCCTCGGCGCCGCCGGCGGGCTCGAGGCCGCCATCACCGTGCTCGCCATCTCCCGCGGCATCCTTCCGCCGACGATCAACGTCGACGACCAGGACCCCGAGTGCGCGCTCGACGTCATCCCGAACCGCGCCCGCGAGAAGCGCGTCGACGTGGCCATGTCGAACTCGTTCGGCTTCGGCGGCACGAACGCGGTGGTGCTGTTCAAGCGGGTCTGACCGCCGCCGGTCCCGCCCATCCGGCGAGGGACGTGCCCGGGAGGATCGGGCGCGGCGCGGGCGCGGGATCACGGCCGGCGGGCCGTTCCAGGAGGACGCCATGGCGGACAAGATGATCGCGGGCTCGGACCACGCGGGGCTGGCGCTTCGCGTGGAGGCCGTGAAGGCCGCGAAGGCGGCCGGCCTCGAGGTGGAGGACCTGGGCCCGTTCTCCGGCGAGAGCGTCGACTACCCCGACTACGCGAAGGCCGTCGCCGAGGCCGTGGCGAGCGGGCGGGCCAAGATCGGCCTCCTCGTCTGCGGCACCGGGATCGGCATGTCGATCGCGGCGAACAAGGTGAAGGGCATCCGGGCCGCGCACTGCACGACCGAGTTCGAGGCGAGGATGGCGCGCGCCCACAACGACGCGAACGTCCTCTGCCTCGGCGAGCGGGTCATCGGGCTCGGGCTCGGCGCCTCCATCGTGAAGGTGTTCCTCGAGACCGCGTTCGAGGGGGGGAGGCACGCGCGCAGGGTGGAGAAGATGAAGGACCTGGAGCGCTAGCGAGCGCGCGGGGGTCCGCGACCTCGGGCCCGACCTCGACCTCGACCTCGACCTCGACCGCGACCGCGACCCCGACCGCGACCGCGACCGCGACCCCGACCTCGACCTCGACCTCGACCCCGACCTCGACCTCGACCCCGACCTCGACCCCGACCGCGACCTCGACCCCGACCGCGACCTCGACCCCGACCCCGACCTCGACCTCGACCTCGACCTCGACCTCGACCTCGAGCGCGACCCCGACCTCGACCCTGGCCCGGGCGCGCACCCCCGCGCAGGAACGGCCGCCCCGCAGGGGCCTCCATGAGCCGCCGGCAATTGATGCCATGATGCGAGCGCAGGGGCAGCCGGAGGAGGCTGCCCCGAAGCGAGCGGGGGACGGGGGGGCGCAGCCTCATCGCGCCCCCCAGCAAGAATGATGGAGTTCTCGCTCACGCCCGAGCAAGAGGCGCTGCGCCGCGAGGTGCTGCGCTTCGCGCGCGAGGAGATCGCTCCGCGGGTCCGCGAGCACGATCTGGCGAGCCGGTTCGACCGGCAGTCCTGGCGTCGCCTCGGCGAGATGGGGATCCTCGGGCTCCACCTCCCGCCCGAGTACGGCGGCGGCGGCGCGAGCGTCCTCTCCTGCACGATCGTCGGCGAGGCCCTCGGCGAGGCGGGCGTGGACGGAGGGCTCTGCCTCTCGTACGGCGCCCATTCCTTCCTCTGCGCGGACACCATCCTGTCGCACGGCACCGAGGCGCAGCGCCGCCGCTGGCTCCCGCGCCTCGCCACGGGAGAGTCGATCGGCTGCATGGGCCTCACCGAGCCGGGAGCCGGGTCCGACGCAGCGGCCCTCTCGACGCGGGCCGTCCGCGCCGAGGGCGGCTACGTGCTCGACGGCCGCAAGATGTTCATCACGAACGGCGGCATCGCGGACGTGGCGGTGATCTACGCGCGGACCGGGCCGGAGGCGGGGCACGCGGGCATCTCCGCCTTCGTCGTGGAGAAGGGCGCGCCGGGGCTCTCCGCCGGCCGGGACCTCCAGAAGCTCGGCATGCACAGCTCCGTCACGAGCGAGCTCGTCCTCGACGGCTGCTTCGTCCCGGAGGAGAACCGGCTCGGCGAGGAGGGGAACGGCTACGCCATGGCGCTCCGCACCGTGGAGTGGGACCGCTCCACGCTCCTCGCCCCGTTCCTCGGCCAGGTGCAGTTCCTCATCGACCGCTCCTGCGCCCACGCGAAGGAGCGCGTCCAGTTCGGCCGCCCCATCGCGAGCTTCCAGGCGGTGAAGCACAAGATCGCCGACCTCGCCATCCTGCTCGAGGCGGCGCGGACGCTCGTCTACCGGGTGGCCTGGTGCAAGGACCAGGGGCGGCCGCTCAACGCGCTCGAGGCCGCCTGCGCCAAGCTCTTCGTGGGCGAGGCCTCCCTCGGCCCCACGAACGACGCGGTCGTGCTGCACGGCGGGTACGGCTACTGCCACGAGTACGACGTGGAGCGCGTGTTCCGGGACACCCGGCTCGCCGCCATCGGCGGCGGGACCTCGGACATCCAGAAGCTCATCCTGTCGCGGCTGCTCGAGTCGGGGCACTAAGGAGCCTCGCGTGGACTTCGATCCGGGAGAGCGGGCTCGGGCGGCCGAGAGGCGGGCGTCGGAGCTGCTCGCCGCCGAGGCCGCGGCCGTCGAGGCCATGCCCGGGCTCGACGCGGACGGGCTGCGCCGGCTCCTCCTCGCCGCGCAGGGCGCGCTCGCGGGAGAGATGGGCCGCGAGGTGGCGGCGCGCCTCGCCGTGGCGCGCGCCTCGCCCGCGCTCCTCCTCGGCGTGGAGGCGACGAGGCTCCTGCGCGACCTCGTGGACGCGTTCGGGAAGGGCGCGCTCCCCGCGGCCGAGGCGGCCGCCCTCTCGAGCGGCGCGCGC